>JBEDHT010000062.1:0-3332 GCA_041174025.1 Pseudomonadota bacterium | reverse complement strand
CGATGTGCTCGCTGAGGTTGCGGATGATGACAACGCCTAGGTCATCGGCCAGTGCATCGGATTCAAGCACGTTCATGGCGGGCCCGCTGCTTTCCAGCAACAAGGATACGCGGTCACTCTTTTCGGAATAATCGATGGTGATATCCAGCACCGTGTCGCGCAGGAAGGGTGCATGCAGTTGCAGCAATTCCTCAAGCAGCAACAGCAGATTGTGGCGGGTTCTTTTCGGCAGAATCTGTTTTTCGCAGAAGGCTTCGATTTCGGCGTTCATTGCATAGAGGTCGTAATCGGGCGTTTCAATGCGATAGCTGAAACTGCGGATGCGGTTGATGAAAGCGCGCGTCCTTTCCTTTTGCGGGTTCTCGAAAATCTGCTGCGGCGTACCTTCCTCGTAGATCAGGCCCTGATCCATGTAGAACACACGGTTGGAGACGTCGCGGGCAAAATCCATTTCATGCGTGACGATCAGCATGGTCATGCCTTCTTTCGCCAGCCGGCGGATGACCGATAGCACTTCGCTCACCATGGTCGGGTCGAGCGCTGAGGTCGGCTCGTCAAACAGCAGGATTTCCGGCTCCATCGCCAGGCAACGGGCAATTGCAACCCGTTGTTTCTGGCCACCGGACAGTTCGTCCGGAAAGCTGTCGGCTTTTTCGGCGAGTCCGACCAGTTTGAGCAGCGCCATTGCTTTGGCTTCCGCTTCTGCTTGCGCTACGTGTTTCAAACGTATTGGCGCCAGCGTCAGGTTTTCCAGCACGGAGAGATGACTGAACAGGTTGAAGGATTGGAACACCATGTTCATTTTCTGGCGGATGCGGGCAACGTTGGTTTTCCGGTCGAGAATATCCTCGCCATCGATGACGATACTGCCGCCGCTCGGCTGGTCGAGCAGGTTGAGGCAGCGCAGAAACGTGCTCTTGCCGGTGCCGGAAGGGCCGATGATGGAAATCACCTCGCCCTTGCGGATTTCCGTGCTGATATCCCGCAGTACGACGTTATTGCCGAAGCTTTTCGAGAGTCCGTTGACCGTAATCATCTATCTAACGCCTTTCTGCGCCGGTGTCTGGGGTCGGTGCGACGCTCCAGATATTCGAGTGCCAGCATCAGTACCCAGGAAATGAGGAAATACAGAATGGCCACCATCACCAGCGGGAAGAACGCATCGAAGGTACGGCTGCGGATGATGTCGCTGGCCTTGGTCAGATCCTGCACGGCGATATAGCCGACGATGGACGTCATCTTCACCAGCGAAATGAACTCGCCCTTGTAGACCGGCAGGATGCGCTGAATGGTCTGCGGCATGACGATATAAAGAAAAGTCTGCAGCCTGGTGAAACCCATCGAGATACCGGCCTCCGACTGGCCGCGGTCTATGCCCTGAATACCGGCGCGATAGATTTCGGCGACATAGGCGCCGAAATTCATGCCGAAGGCGATGACGGCGACCAGTACCGGACTGATGTTGACTGAAGCGAACACCACATAAAAGATCAGCATCAGCAGCACCAGCACCGGCATGCCGCGCAGCACATTGATGTAGATGCGGGCGGGCAGGTTGAGCAGGGTGCGTGGCGACATGCGCATGGCACAGACCAGTGCGCCGAGCAGGGTGCCGAACAGGGTTGCCAGCACGGAAATGACGATGGTGGTCTTGAGGCCGTCCCAGATCAGCAGATAGCGTTTTTCGTGCAGGATGTTGCTTTCGAAGCTCTCTGCGACCGATGCGAAAAAGCCCGGAGCGGCTGCCGGCTGTTTTGCGCTTGCAGCACTTGCGATCCGGCTTTGCAGCGTGAAGAAGTTGGCCCCCAGCGCGTAATAGGGGTCGGAGAAATCGACTTTTTTCTTGCGCTCCTCCGTCAGCATCAGCGTGCTGGCGATCATGTCGATCTTGTTGCTGGACACGGCAGCAATCAGATTGCCGAATTCCATGTCGGCATATTCCACCCGTTTGCCAAGCCAGGCACCGAAACGGTCAGTCAGCTCGATATCGAAACCGATCAGCCGGTTATCCTGCACGATGGTAAACGGCAGGCCCTTGTCGCTGACGTTGCCGACTACCAGCACGCCCTTGTCCGCAGCGTTCTCGATCTTCGGCATGCTGGTTTCACCGCGCTTCAGCCAGCGCTCCACCATGTCGTCATAAACGCCGTTCTGCCGGATATCCTTGAGAAAGCGGTTGAATTGCTCGCGCAAGGCGTCGTTGTTCTGATTGAATCCCATGCCGATCGGATACTCCTGCAGCGAGTCCCCCAGCAGCGCCAGCTCCGCATCATCGCGCAGGATGTCGATCAGTGTTTCGCGCGTGTAGATCGCCGCATCCACGCGCTGCGATTTCACCGCCAGAATCAGATCGGAAGGCGATTTGTACTGCTTTACTTCAGCCTGCGGGAAATGTTCCAGTGCATAGGTGTCGTGCACCGAACCCAGCAGTACGCCGATGCTGCTTTTTTGCAGGTCGCCGGGGCGTGTCAGCTTGCCGGCAATGGTCGCAGGCGCAGGCAGATTTGCCTTGCGGACAGCGAAGCGGCTGCCGGTATGAAAGTAGGGATCGGAAAAATCGATCTGTTTCTGCCGTTCTTCGGTGATATAGATCGAACTGATGATCATGTCGGCTTTGCCGCTGGCTGCTGCGGCGATCAGGCTGCCGAAATCCATGATGGCAATCTGCAGGGTCTTGCCCTCTGCTGCGGCAAAACGGCTCACCAGTTCGATGTCGAAACCGGCCGACTGATTATCCTTGACGGCGCCGAACGGCAGGCCATCGTTGCTGGTGGCGACCACCAGCACGCCGCCGTTGCCATCCAGCGGAATTTCCGGCATCGCCGTCTCTCCGCGCGTGATCCAGCGGGCTACCATGTCGTCGTACTGCCCTGAAGCCTTGAGCTCGGCGAGAAAGCTGTTGAATCTGTCACGCAGCGGACTGCCTTTTTTGAAGCCGACGCCGAGCGGCGATGGCAGAACACGCTCGCCGGATTCGGCCAGTGTCGGCTCCGTGCGCAGGATGACGCGCAGTGGTTCCTCGTCGAACAGTGCAGCATCGACCTTGCCGGCTTTCAGCGCCAGCACCACGTCAGCCGTTGTCTGGTATTGCAGCAGAGGCGCCTGCGGGTAGCTGGACTTGACGTAGCGGTCGTGCACGCTGCCCATCAATACGCCGATGCGCTTGTCTGCCAGGCTGGTATGGTTCTCAGCTTCAGCCGGGGCCGCAACAGCGCTGATTCCGCCATCGCCGCCGGACGTTTTGCGCACCAGCATCACCTGTGCGTTGGCGAAATAAGGTTGGGTGAAACTGACCTGTTTTTTGCGCTCTTCCGTCGCTGTCATGCCGGTGA
>JBEDHT010000061.1:0-2623 GCA_041174025.1 Pseudomonadota bacterium | reverse complement strand
CCACGACCTGGGCCAGCTGGTTCATGCCTGCGGCGTAGTAACCGGCGTGGCCCTTGATGGTGACCTCGACATCGGCCTTGAGGCCGACGGCGATGTTGTGGGCGCCATTCGGGTTTTCAATGACGATGGACTTGCCGTTCAGTGTGCTGGCATCGCCATGCAGGAACTGGTTGATTTCGCGCAGCGGCTTCTTGTCCAGATCGAATGTTAGAGTTTCCATACATACATCTCCTTAGGGGAAGGTTCGAATACCTTCGCGTTTTTGATATCGGGCAGATGCGCCAGCGAACGGAATTCCGAAGCGATGGCGACATAATCGTCATGCTCGGCAATGATGGCGGGCTTGCAGGCGAACGGGTCGCGTACCAGCGCCAGCTGGTCACGGGTACCCATCAGCAGGGTGTAGAAGCCGTCCAGCTCATCGAAGCCGTGGTTCAGCGCGGTTTCCAGATCGTCGCCTTCACGCATGCGCCATTGCAGGAAACGGCAGGCTGCTTCGGTATCGTTGTCGGTTTCGAACGCGATACCTTCGTGTTGCAGCTTGCGGCGGATGCTGCTGGCGTTGGACAGCGAACCGTTGTGCACCAGGCACCAATCTTCACCGGCGGTGAACGGGTGGGCGTGTGCAGGAGTGATCGCGGACTCGGTCGCCATGCGGGTGTGGCCGACCAGGTGCGTGCCGCTGAAATTCTTGAAGTCGTAGCGGGCTGCAACTTCAGCCGGGGTGCCGACATCCTTGTAGATGTCCATCAGCTGGCCGACGGAGAGCAGGTGCAGCTTCGGATAGTTTTCCAGCAGCCAGACCTTGACTGTCGCTGGCTCCAGCGTTGTGGTCAGCACGGCATGGTTAGCCTTGGGCTCGATCTGCGCCTTGGTGCCGAGATGTTTCTCGAACTCGTGGCCGAGTTTGACCCAGTTGAAATCTTCTTCACCGGAGTAAAGGCTGAATTTTCTTGCGTCGTCCGCAACCGGAGCGCTGAACATCGCGAGGCCGGCCGAATCCGGGCCGCGTTCAGTCATGCCGATCAGCATTGGCAGCATGAGTTCGCCGATATTGGCGCGCATTTTCTGGTTCTTCACCAGCAGTCCAACAATTCCACACATAATGATCTCCTGATAAGTGCTGCTAAATTTTTAGAAAAACTCGGCGTAACGTTCGATTTCCCACTCGGAAACGTGACGCTGGTATTCCACCCATTCCATCGATTTGAGGTTGATAAACTCTTCCGAGAGACCGTTGCCCAGCGCGTCGCGCAGGACCTTGTCTTCTTCGAAAGCACGGATCGCTTCGTTCAGGTTCTGCGGCAGGATGCCGATACCGTGTTCCTTCAGCTGTGCAGGCGAGTAGTCGTAGAGGTTGTCTGCGTTGCCCTTGCCCGGATCGAGTTCGCGCTCGACACCATCCATGCCGGCAGCGATCAGTGCTGCGGTAGCAAGGTAGGGGTTGCAGCCGCCGTCCGGCAGGCGCAACTCAAGGCGGCCATAAGGAATGCGTACCATGGTCGAACGGTTGTTGATGCCGTAGGAAATATAGGCCGGTGCCCAGGTGGCGCCGGTGAGCGAGCGGCCGACGACCAGTCGCTTGTACGAGTTGACGGTCGGTGCTGCCAGTGCAGTCAGTGCAGGCGCGTGCGCCAAAATGCCGCCGAGGAAGTGATAGGCCAGCTTGGACAAACCGTGGCCGGTCTTGTCGCTGTCGTCATGGAACAGGCTCTTCTTGCCGTCGCCGATCGACATGTGGATGTGCATGCCGTTGCCCGGGCGGTTACTGAATGGCTTGGGCATCAGCGAGCAGATCATGCCCATCTGATTGGCGATTTCGCTCGCCGCCATCTTGAACATGATGAAGTCATCGGCGCTCTTGAGGCAGTCGGCATAGGTGTAGTTGATTTCGAACTGGGCGTTCGCATCTTCGTGGTCGATCTGGTAAACATCGAGGCCGGCAGCCATCAGCGCTTCCGTCAGTTTCTCCAGATAAGCCGACTGGCGCGTAATGCCCTTGTAGTCATAGCAAGGCTTTTGCAGCGTGTCTGTCGGATCGACCGGATGAATCCTGCCATGCTCGTCTTTCTTCAGCAGGGAGAATTCGGGTTCAAGACCGGTGTAGAGGGTCCAGCCACGCTTGCTCAGACGCTCGATCTGACGCTTCAGTACCACGCGTGAGTCGAATTCATACGGCTTGCCATCGACATGACCGTCACAGATCAGGCGGGCATAGCCGGGCTGCCAGGGAATCAGCGAAAGGGTTGAAAGATCGCCGACCGCCATGTAATCGTGGCCGCCGTTTGGAGAAATCCCCATACCGCAAATGGCGCCGCCTGCAAAACCTGCACCGGCGGTCAGAATGTCTTCAACATGTGCGGCCGGAACCGACTTGACCTTGGCTACACCGTGGATATCGACAAACTGCGCCAACACGTACTTGACGTTGTTGTCCTTCAAGAACTTCTTTGCTTCTGCCAACGATTTCATCCGTATCTCCCTGAAAATGTCTTATTTCTTGAAATGGCAGGAGAGGCCGACTGCACCACCCCCGAGTTCTTTGGCGACTTCTGTCAACATGTCCCACATATAGGGGCCATAGGTTCCATCGCACCAAATCCGGTACACCTGCTGGCCGTTC
>JBEDHT010000060.1:0-3963 GCA_041174025.1 Pseudomonadota bacterium | reverse complement strand
CCCTATACCGGCAGTGGTGTCATGGCATCCAGTATCGGCATGGATAAATGGCGCACCAAGCTATTGTGGCGGGCGGCGGATATCGCTACGCCGGATTTTGTCCTGGTGCAGCCGGACAGCGATTTTGCCGCGATCGAATCGGCACTGGGATTGCCGCTGTTCGTCAAGCCGGCCAATGAAGGTTCCAGCATCGGCATCAGCAAGGTGAAGCATGCCGGCGGCTTGCAGGCAGCCTTTGCTGAAGCGGCCAAGTCCGATCCGCTGGTACTGGCGGAGCAGTTTGTCGGCGGCGGCGAATATACGGTCGGCATATTGGGCGACCAAGTGCTGCCGGTGATCCGTATCGTGCCGGCCAACGAATTTTACGACTACGAGGCGAAATATCTGCGCGACGACACCCGCTACCTTTGCCCGTGCGGCTTGGCGCCGGAGCAGGAGGCCCTGATTCAGGCCGAGGCGCTACAGGCATTCCGCATCATCGGCGGCCGCGGTTGGGGCCGTGTCGATTTTCTGATGGATGAAAACGGCCGCCACTATTTCCTTGAAGTGAATACCTCGCCCGGCATGACCGACCACAGCCTGGTGCCGATGGCGGCGAGGGCTGCGGGGATGAGCTTCGATCAGCTGGTGGTGAAGATACTGGAACTGGCTGCCGTGAGCGGAAAGGAAGCCTGATGGGGCCTGGCGTGCTCTGGAACAAACCGGCTGCGCTCAACTGGATCGCCAACCTGTTGTTCGGGTTTGCTGCGGTACTGCTGATGTACGGCGCGATCTATGTCGTCGTGCATCTGCCGATTTTTCCGCTGCGCGAAGTGCGGGTCGAAGGCACCTTGAACCACGTCACGCGCGAACAGTTGAAGCTGATTGTCGGCCGTCACTTGCAGGGCAATTTCTTCACGCTGGATCTGGTGAAAGCGCGCGATGCCTTCGAGAAGCTGCCGTGGGCGAGAAACGTCAGTTTGCGCCGCCGCTGGCCGGACCGGCTGGAAGTGGTAGTGGAAGAACATCAGGAGCTGGCGCGCTGGGGCAATATCGCGCTGGTGAACACTTACGGCGAACTGTTTCACGCCGCATCCGATGCCGACCTGCCGGTTTTTTACGGCCCCGGTGATGGGGTGCGGGAGGTGGCTGAGTTTTACGGTAAATACAGCGCATTGCTGGCGCCGGCCGGGATGAAAGTCAGCGAACTGACACTGTCGCCGCGCCGCGCATGGCAGCTTCGCACCGATAACGGCATGGTGATCGAGCTGGGGCGCGAGGATACCGAGGCGAGGCTGGTGAAGTTCGCCAGTGTTTATCAGCACACGCTGAGCAAGCTGGGGGTGAATCTGGCCTATGCCGATTTGCGCTATCCGAACGGGTTTGCCGTGCGGCGGCCGGTCAGAACTCCGGCGAACAAGCAGGGAGCCGTTTCATGAGACAGGCTTACGCAGGATTGAATGGAGAGATGTATGAGCAGAGTTAAAGATGACAAGAATCTGATCGTTGGCCTCGATATCGGCACTTCGAAGATCGTGGCGATCGTCGCCGAGTTGCAGCCGGAAGGTTCGCTGAAGGTGATCGGCCTCGGGCAGCACAGTTCGCGCGGCCTGAAAAAGGGCGTGGTGGTCAATATCGATTCCACCATGCAGGCCATCCAGCGCGCGCTGGAAGAGGCCGAGCTGATGGCGGATTGCAAGATCAGCGCCGTGTTCACTGGCATTGCCGGCAGCCATATCAAGAGCCTCAATTCGCACGGCATGGTGAAAATCAAGGACGCCGAGGTGATGCAGGCCGATGTTGACCGCGTGATCGATACGGCACGCGCAATCGCGTTGCCTTCAGACCAGCAGATTCTGCACATCCTGACGCAGGAATTCATCATCGACGGGCAGGAGGATGTGCGTGAGCCGCTCGGCATGAGCGGCATGAAACTGGAAGTGAAAGTGCATATCGTCACCGGTGCCGTCGCTGCCGCACAGAACATCGTCAAGTGCATCAAGCGCTGCGGTCTGGAAGTCTCCGACCTGATCCTGCAGCCGCTGGCCTCAAGCATGGCAGTGCTGACCGAGGATGAAAAAGAGCTGGGCGTATGCCTCGTGGATATCGGCGGCGGCACCACCGACATCGCCGTGTTCAAGCAGGGTGCCATTCGCCATACGGCCGTGGTGCCGATCGCAGGCGACCAAGTGACCAATGATATCGCCGTCGCCTTCCGCACGCCGACGCAGTCGGCAGAAGACATCAAGATCAAGCACGGCTGCTCCCTGCGCCAGCTGGCCGACCCGCGTGAAGTGGTCGAAGTGCCGGGTGTCGACGGGCGCGACCCGCGCCAGTTGTCGGTGCAGACGCTGGCCGAAGTGATCGAGCCGCGCATCGTCGAGCTGTATGAGCTGGTACTGAGCGAACTGCGCCGCAGCGGCATGGAAGAGATGATCGCTTCCGGCATCGTCATCACCGGTGGCTCATCGATGATGCGCGGCATGGTCGAGCTGGGTGAGGAAATCTTCCACATGCCGGTGCGTCTCGGCATGCCGCGCTATGTCGGCGGCCTGTCGGAAGTGGTGAGCAACCCGCGCTACGCGACCGGCGTCGGTCTGGTACTGATGGGTAAGCAGCAGGTGGAACGCAATTTGTTGAGCGAGCTGGATTCGAGCTCGTTCAGCGGCATTTTGAACCGCATGAAAAGCTGGTTCAAAGGCAATTTTTAAGGGTGTGTCGCAGCAGGACACGGTTTATCAGGTGTTTTAGGCAGAAGTGGTTGTAACATCATCAAGGAGGATGGCAATGTTTGAAATTATGGACAGGGACTCGCAAGAGGCCGTAATCAAGGTAATCGGCGTGGGTGGCTGCGGCGGCAACGCAGTGGCTCACATGATAGAAAAGAACGTCGGCGGCGTGGAATTCATTTGCGCCAACACCGACATGCAGGCGCTGAAAAAGAGCCAGGCACAGACCGTGCTGCAGATCGGCAGCGATATCACCAAGGGCCTGGGCGCCGGTGCGCGTCCGGAAATCGGCCGTGAGGCTGCGCTCGAGGATCGCGAACGTATCGCGGAAATCATCGACGGTGCCGACATGCTGTTCATCACGGCCGGCATGGGCGGCGGTACCGGCACCGGCGCCGCACCCATCATCGCCGAAGTGGCAAAGGAAATGGGTATTCTCACCGTGGCGGTGGTGACCAAGCCCTTCGCTTTCGAAGGCAAGCGCACCAAGGTCGCGGTCGACGGGCTGGAAGAACTTTCCAAACATGTGGACTCTCTTATCGTTATCCCCAACGAGAAGCTGATGGAAGTGCTGGGTGACGACGTGCCGTTCCTCAAGGCGTTCGAGGCGGCCAACGATGTGCTGCACAACGCGGTTTCCGGTATTGCCGAAATCATCAACTGCCCGGGTCTGGTCAACGTCGACTTTGCCGACGTGCGTACCGTGATGTCGGAAATGGGCATGGCGATGATGGGTTCCGCCATGGCGACCGGCCCTGAGCGCGCCCGTATTGCGGCCGAGCAGGCGGTTGCCAGTCCGCTGCTGGAGGACGTCAATCTGGCCAACGCGCGCGGCGTACTGGTCAACATCACGGCCAGCACCTCCTTCAAGATGAAGGAATACTACGACGTCATGAACACCATCAAGGCGTTCACAGCTGAGGATGCAACGGTTATCGTCGGCAACGTGTTCGACGAGAATATCGGCGAAGGTCTGCGTGTGACCATGGTTGCGACCGGCCTTAACGGTATCGCAGGACGTCGTCAGCAGAAGCCGGAACTGCGCATCATGACTCAGGTGCGTGACGGTACTACCGGCCAGGCGGTGTTCGTCGGCGGTTCGGGCGTTGCCATGGGTGCCGCGGATGACGATGCTCCGGTCGTGTTTTCCTCCAACAGCCGCCGTGCGACGGTTGAAGCGATGAAGATCTCCGGGGTCGAGGAATACGATATTCCTGCGTTTCTGCGCAAGCAGGCCGATTAACCGGCCTGCAAC
>JBEDHT010000059.1:0-2633 GCA_041174025.1 Pseudomonadota bacterium | reverse complement strand
ACGTCCGACAGCATCATCCGCATATGGCTGGTGAAACGCGCGCCATCGGCGCCGTCGATCACGCGGTGGTCGTAGGACAGCGAAAGCGGCAGAATCAGACGTGCTTCGAAGCTCTTGCTTTGCGCGTTGTACACCGGCTGCATGGAGGAGCGCGATACACCCAGAATCGCCACTTCCGGGCAATTGATGATAGGCGTGAACATGGTGCCGCCGATGCCGCCCAGGCTGGAGATGGTAAAGCAGCCACCCTGCATTTCTTCGACTTTCAGCTTGCGCTCGCGTGCTCTTGCCGAAAGTTCGCCCAGATCGCGTGCAATGTCGAGCACATCTTTCTGATGCACATCGCGCACGACAGGCACCACGAGACCGTCCGGCGTATCGCAGGCGAAGCCGATGTTGTAGTAGTTCTTCATGATCAGGCTGTCGCCGTCGGCGGAAAGCGAGGCATTGAAATTGGGGTAGGCCTTCAGCGCATTGACCGAAGCCTTGATCAGGAAAGCCAGCATGGTCAGTTTGACGCCGCGCTTTTCAGCTTCGCCCTGCATCGATTTGCGGAAGTCTTCCAGATCAGTGATGTCTGCCTCGTCGAACTGCGTGACATGCGGCGCCGTTACCCAGTTACGATGCAGATTGGCGCCGGACAGTTTCTTGATGCGCGACAGCGGTTTGGTTTCGATCTCGCCGAACTGGCTGAAGTCGATTACCGGCATCGGCAGTGCAGAGAGCGCTGCACCGACGCCTGCACCCATGTTCTCGGTGCGCGGTTTGGCCAGCTCGCCCTTGACGTAGGCCTGCACATCGCTTTGCAGGATACGGTTCTTGGGGCCACTGCCTTCTACCAGCGCGAGATTCACGCCCAGCTCGCGGGCGAACTTGCGCACCGATGGACTGGCGTGCGAACGCTTGCCGGAATGCACTACCGGATGCGCGCCGATCGGGTTTGGCGTAGCGGCAGGCTGAATCACCTTGGGCGGTTCCGGTGCCGGGCGGCTGGGTTGCGGAATCGCTACCTGGGGTGTTGGCTCGGCTTTTGCCGCTGCTGCCGGTTGCGCGGTTTCAGCTTTCGCTGCTTCTGTTTTCGATGGTTGCTCCGCCTTGGCCGGCGCTGCCGCTTTGTCTGCGTCTGCGGCTTCCAGGGTCAGAATCAGGGTGCCCTGGGCGACCTTGTCGCCCACCCTGGTTTTTACTTCCTTCACCGTGCCGCTGAACGGGCTGGGGATATCCATCGAAGCCTTGTCGGATTCGAGCGTGATCAGCGAGTCATCCTTGTTGATGGTGTCACCGGCTTTTACAAGCACCTCGATCACATCGACGCTGTCGAAATTCCCGATATCAGGGACGAGTACTTCCTTGATTGCCATGTTTGATCGTCTCCTGAATTAAACGGTCGCCGGATTCGGGCGGTCAGTGTTGATCTTGTATTTCTTGATGGCTTCTGCGGCCTTGCTTGCCGGCAGCTTGCCTTCGTCCGCCAGTGCCTTGAGTGCAGCCAGCACCACATGGTGGCGATCGACTTCAAAGAAGTTGCGCAGTGCTTCGCGCGAGTCGGAGCGGCCGAAGCCGTCCGTGCCGAGCACGACGTAGCGTTGCGGAATGAAGTTGCGGATCTGGTCGGCAAACGATTTCATGTAGTCGGTCGAAGCAATCACCGGGCCTTCTGCCTTGCTCAGGCATTGTCCGACATAGCTTTGCTTCTGTTTCTTCTCGGGATTGAGCAGATTCCAGCGTTCGGTATCGAGACCTTCGCGGCGCAGTTCGGTAAAACTGGTGACGCTCCAGATATCGGCGGCAACGCCCCAGTCCTGTTCAAGCAGTTCGGCCGCTGCGATCACTTCACGCAGGATGACGCCGCTGCCCATGAGCTGCACTCTGGGTTTTTCCGCTTTACCTTTTTCCCTTGCCCCTTCACGCAGCAGGTACATGCCCTTGAGGATGCCTTGCTCGGCACCCTTCGGCATTTCCGGATGGCTGTAGTTCTCGTTCATCAGGGTGATGTAGTAATAAATGTCTTCCTGATTCTGCACCATGCGGCGCAGGCCTTCCTGAATGATTACCGCCAGTTCGTAGGCAAAGGTCGGGTCGTAGGAGACGCAGTTGGGGATGGTGGCGGACAGCAGGTGGCTGTGGCCGTCCTCATGCTGCAGGCCTTCGCCGTTCAGTGTGGTGCGGCCGGCAGTCGCGCCGAGCAGGAAACCGCGCGCGCGCGAATCGCCGGCTGCCCATGCGAGGTCGCCGATGCGCTGGAAACCGAACATGGAATAGAAAATGTAGAACGGAATCATCTGCGTGCCGCTGACGCTGTAGGAGGTGGCGGCGGCGATCCACGAGGAGAATGCACCGGCTTCGTTGATGCCTTCTTCCAGAATCTGGCCGTCTTTCTGTTCCTTGTAGAACATGACCTGGTCCGCATCCTGCGGTTCGTAGAGCTGGCCGACGGACGAATAGATGCCGAGCTGGCGGAACATGCCTTCCATACCGAAGGTGCGGGCTTCATCCGGCACGATGGGCACGACGTATTTGCCGATCTGCTTGTCGCGCACCAGTGTCGAAAGAATGCGCACAAAAGCCATGGTGGTGGAAATCTCGCGCTCGCCGGTGGAAACCAGCATGTTTTCGAACGCGGAAAGCTGCGG
>JBEDHT010000058.1:0-4366 GCA_041174025.1 Pseudomonadota bacterium | reverse complement strand
TTCCCACATCTTCTTCAGTTCATCCACCGTCATGCTGGTAATGAAATCGTTCTGCGGGTTGATGACGACGGTCAGCGCATCGTAGGCGACCGGCAGTTCGATGTATTCGATGCCGGCGGCTTTGCAGGCTTCCATTTCCTCATGCAGGATGGGCCGGGAGGCCTGGGTCATGTCGATTTCGCCGCGGCAGAATTTCTTGAAGCCACCGCCGGTGCCTGAAATGCCGACTGTCGTTCTGATGCGGGTACTGCTCTGAAATTCTTCGGCGATTGCTTCGGTGATCGGGAATACGGTGCTGGAGCCGTCGATGCGGACAATGCGCGTATCGGCCTGCTCGCCGGAGCAGGCACTGATGCCCAAAGCGACCGCTGAGATCATGAGGCAGGTACCCAGTTTGGCGGAGATGGATTTTGCACTTGATGCTGTTTGGTGAAGATCGGATGGCATGAAAACCCCTGAAGGTGTTGGCAATATTGCATTTTAACAAAATTGACACCTGCTTTTCACAAAACATGGTGTTTCAGCCCGGGCGCTTTACCCTGCAATCGGCGGTTGGCAAGTTACGGCCGCAAAGCGGGCTTAATGTATAATTACGCGTTTTGAATCAATCAAAAGCGGAACAACAGAATCAATGGAAGCCGAGCAACTCAATCAGATCAGTAACCGTCTGCAGGACCTCGCCGAACGCAGCCAGGCATTACGGGGGTATCTTTGACTTCGAGAGCAAGCAACAGCGTCTGCAGGAAGTCAGCCAATTACTCGAAGATCCCAATATCTGGAACGATAACGAGCGTTCGCTGAAACTCGGCAAGGAGCGCCGGGAACTTGAATTTATCGTCAACAGCCTGCTGGCGGTTGAAAGCGGCGTGCGTGACGGGCGCGACCTGTTCGAGATGGCGCGCGAAGAAAACGATGACGACACCCTGCTCAGCATCGATGCCGACACGCAAGAAATAGAGCAACGCGTGGCCGAGATGGAGTTCCGTCGCATGTTCTCCAACCCGATGGACGGCAATAACTGCTTCATCGACATCCAGTCTGGCTCCGGCGGCACCGAGGCACAGGACTGGGCTTCGATGTTGTTGCGCATGTATTTGCGCTATTGCGAGCGTCGCGGCTTCAAGGTCGAAGTGCTGGAAGAAACCGAAGGCGATACCGCCGGCATCAAGGGCGCCTCGCTCAAAGTCAGCGGCGACTACGCCTACGGTTACTTGCGTACCGAATCGGGCGTGCACCGGCTGGTGCGCAAATCGCCGTTCGATTCCGGCAACCGCCGCCATACTTCGTTCGCCAGCGTATCCGTCTATCCCGAAGTCGATGACTCGATCGAAGTGACGATCAACCCCGCCGATCTTCGCATTGACACCTACCGCGCATCCGGTGCGGGCGGCCAGCACATCAACAAGACCGATTCCGCCGTGCGTATCACGCACGAGCCGACCGGCATAGTGGTGCAATGTCAGAACGACCGTTCACAGCATCGCAACAAGGATGAAGCCATGTCGATGCTGAAAGCGCGTTTGTATGAACTTGAACTGCGCAAGCGCAACGAGGAAAAACAGGCGCTGGAAGACGCCAAGACCGATATCGGCTGGGGCCACCAGATCCGCAGCTATGTGCTTGACCAATCACGTATCAAGGACCTCCGCACCAATGTCGAGATCGGCAATACCCAGGGCGTGCTTGATGGGGATCTGGATCCGTTTATTTCCGAGAGCTTGAAGCAGGGCGTTTGATGAAGCACTGATAAATTGACGATTCATCAATCACCGTCATTCCGGAAATTGCCCAGCAATTATCCGGAATCCAGTGAGTTGTTCTTGTAATGCGCTTTGTGCTCCGTGGTTAAAGTTTTTGTAAAGTTCTGGCAACAGGTTGATGCAACAGGGTTGTTTATGATATACATTAATCAATGTATATCCAACGGGGTCAATTTCATGCATGTATCCAAATGGGGGAATAGTCTGGCCGTTCGCCTTCCTGCCTCTGTTGTTGAGGCTCTCGATTTGAAGGAAGGTGACGACATCGAAATTGATGTTGCAGGCGCCAGGCATTTCAGCATCACCAAGTCAGCCGGCAACGAGTTGATATTGGAGCGTTTGCGCGCTTACCGTGGCAAGCTGCCCGCTGATTTCAAGTTTGACCGGCTGGAAGCCAATGCGCGCCCTTGAGTTTCTCGATACCAATGTGCTGCTTTATCTTTTTTCAGCCGATACCGCAAAGGCGGATCGGGCAGAGCGCTTGCTGGCGGCAGGAGCTGTTGTGAGTGTGCAGGTGCTGAATGAATTTGCCAGCGTAGCATCCCGCAAGTTGAAAATGGGCTGGCCGGAGATACAGTCGATTTCAGCTGATTTGCGGCGATTGTGCAAAGTGACGCCATTGTCGGAGCAAACTCACGAAAATGGGCTCGCTCTGGCTGACCGACATGGTTTTTCGTTGTATGACGCCATGATTGTTGCCAGTGCGCTTGAGTCCGGCTGTACGACCCTGTGGTCGGAAGACTTTCAGGATGGATTGTCACTGGAGCGGCATATGACTATACGTAACCCATTTATTGAATCAATTGAATAGAAAGTATGAGCAAGATGAATCAAGGCGTTGATAGCTCTGAGGTGTTGCAGGATGAAAATCACGTGATCGCAGAGCGCCGCGAGAAGCTGAAGGCGATCCGCGAAGCTGCAAAGGCCAATGGCACGGCTGCGTTCCCCAATGACTTCAAGCCGGACTTTCAGGCCTCGGTGCTGCATGCCGAATTCGGCGGTTTCGATAACGAGGTGCTGGAGCCGAAAGCGGTCGAAGTCAGCGTGGCCGGCCGCATGATGCTGAAGCGCGTGATGGGCAAGGCGAGTTTTGCCACCGTGCAGGACAGCAGCGGTCGCATTCAGCTGTTCGTATCGCGCGAGAATATCGGCGAGGCGTTGTATGACGCGTTCAAGAAGTGGGATATGGGCGATATCCTCGCGGCCGAAGGTGTGCTGTTCAAAACCAAAACCGGCGAGCTGTCAGTCAAGGTGACAGCGCTGCGTCTGCTGACAAAATCGCTGCGGCCGTTGCCGGAGAAATTCCACGGTTTGCAGGATCAGGAAGTCAAATACCGCCAGCGCTATGTCGACCTGATCGTATCTGACGAAACGCGTGCGACCTTCATTGCACGCAGCAAGGTGGTCTCGGCCATTCGCGCTTTCATGCTGGAGCATCAGTTCCTGGAAGTTGAAACGCCCATGCTGCACCCCATCCCGGGCGGCGCATCGGCCAAGCCGTTCATCACGCATCACAATGCGCTCGACATGCAGATGTACATGCGCATCGCTCCCGAGCTTTACCTGAAACGCCTTGTGGTCGGAGGCTTCGAGCGCGTGTTCGAGATCAACCGCAATTTCCGTAACGAGGGCTTGAGCGTACGCCACAACCCCGAGTTCACGATGATGGAGTTCTATGCCGCTTATACCGATTATCTCTGGCTGATGGATTTCACCGAGCGTTGCATTCGCGCCGCCGCGATTGCGGCCTGCGGGTCTGCGGTGGTGCAGTATCAGGGCCGCGAACTCGATTTGAGCAAGCCGTTCGAGCGTTTGACCATCGTCGGCGCCATCCAGAAATACGCTCCGCAATACAGCCAGGAGCAGTTGCATGATGCGGACTTTCTGCGTGCCGAGTTGCTGAAGTTCGGCGTCAAGCCGTTTGACCACGCCGGTCTCGGCGCGCTGCAACTGGCGCTGTTCGAAGAAACGGCCGAGGCGCAATTGTGGAACCCGACATACATCATCGATTATCCGGTCGAAGTTTCACCGCTGGCGCGCGCTTCGGACAAGAATCCGGAGATTACCGAGCGTTACGAACTCTTTATCACCGGCCGCGAGATCGCCAACGGCTTCTCCGAGCTGAACGATGCCGAGGATCAGGCAGCACGCTTTCATGCCCAGGTCGCCGCAAAAGAGGCGGGCGATAACGAGGCCATGTATTACGATGCCGATTTTATCCGTGCGCTCGAATACGGCATGCCGCCGACCGGCGGTTGCGGTATCGGCATCGACCGTCTGGTGATGCTGCTGACCGACAGCCCCAGTATCCGCGACGTCATTCTCTTCCCGCACATGCGGCCGGAGCACGCCTGAGGCAACGCTGATTGATTCGTCATACCGGCAGGCCGGGATTCAGCACCTTTATTTAACTGGGTTCCGGCGTCGGCGGAACGAACAAACCGAATAAATCAGCGCATTCTCAGCGAATTCCTGAGTTCTGCGCATTACCGGGCGAAGTATGATCAATCACCCCAACGGCGCTATCAGGCGCCGTTGCTCTTTCTGGCTTGCCGCGTGATTTGTTGCGAGGCATCCCATCTGTATGTGTTGTTTTAATACAACAG
>JBEDHT010000057.1:0-3214 GCA_041174025.1 Pseudomonadota bacterium | reverse complement strand
GATACTGCTTTACCGGCCGCAGAAAAATCTCGAGCACATGGTCTATCGCGAGGGCTTCTACATGATTCCGCGCAAGGACGGCTTGCTGCTGGCAGGCAGTACGCTGGAGGATGTCGGCTTTGATCCGGCGACGACAGCATCGGCGCGCGCCGAGCTCAGCGCCAAGGCGGCAGCCATCCTGCCCGAATTGCGGGATTTGCCCATACTCAAGCATTGGAGCGGTCTGCGTCCCGGCACGCCGGAAAATCTGCCGACCATTTCCGCACATCCGCAGATTGAAAACCTGTTTCTCAATACCGGCCATTTCCGCTACGGGCTGACCATGGCGCCCGGCAGCGCAAAGATCGTCAGCGCGCTGATCTGCGGCGAACAGCCGTTCCTCGACCCGGCACCGTTCGCCTGTCCTTAGCCCCGTAACTCAGCAAGTCTGGCGTTCAGCCGGCGGAACCGCATTAAGCGATTATTGAACCGAAACAAAAATGCTGTCGTTCCGGGGCGGCTGAAAGCTGCACCCGGAATCCAGCAACCCATTGAGAATAGTGGATTCCAGACAACTGCTGCGCGGTTTCCGCAATGACGTAGGGTGTGATATTTTCTTTTCCCATCAATAGCGCTGCATCTGTCATGCCAGCGCTGTCTCTGAATCACGCCAGGGGCCTGCAAGTAAGTGTTCGCCCGCATTTTTTCCTGTTCCTGCAGTTGCTAAATTCAGCATGAAGCCCCATCTCCATGTTGTCTGAACGGTGGTTTTCATTGCCGCTTGTTCAGCGCATTGTCATACACAGCGAAAGGGAGCAGAGCACAAGCAAGTAGAGCGCAAACAACAGAGCGCAAACAAGCATAGCTCGAACATGCAGAACATCCGATATCCGGCCGTCGCCGGTACCTTTTACCCCGCTGACCGGCAGCAGCTGACGGCCACCATCCGGGGTTTTCTCGACAGCGCAGGTGCCGATGCCGGTCTGGTGTTTCCCAAAGCGATCATCGTGCCGCATGCGGGCTATGTCTATTCCGGCCAGACCGCCGCAGAAGCTTATGCACGGCTCGCTGCCGGGCGCAAAACCATCCGGCGCGTGGTCCTGCTGGGGCCCGCGCATCGGTTGGCCGTGCGCGGGCTGGCGCTGCCGGAGGCAGATATTTTTGAGACGCCGCTGGGCCGTGTCGCGCTGGACAAGGCGGCGATGGCATCACTGCGCACGCTGCCACAGGTGGTGGTGAGTGCAGAGGCGCACGCGCACGAGCATGCGCTCGAAGTGCAGGTGCCGTTTCTGCAGAGCGTGCTGGAGGAATTCAGTCTGGTGCCGCTGCTGGTGGGTGCTGCCAGTGCCGGGGAGGTGGCAGCGGTGCTGGATGCGCTCTGGGGCAATGAAGAAACCGTCATCGTCGTCAGTTCTGACCTTTCCCACTACTTGGCGTATGTACAGGCGCAGCAAATCGACCGTCAGACCGTGCATAAAATACTGGCGCTGGAAGACAGCCTGACGCATCAAGAGGCCTGCGGCGGCACACCGGTCAACGGGCTTTTGCGCGCCGCCAGAAAATACGGATTGCATCCCAGCCTGCTGGCGATGTGCAATTCCGGCGACAGCGCGGGCGACAAACAGCGCGTAGTGGGTTATGCCGCATTCATATTCTCGGCGGAGGCGGGCGATGTGTGAGACGGTCGGCAGCACCCTGATTGCAATCGCGCAGGACAGCATACTCGCCGGTTTGGGCCAGCCTTTGTTCGGCGCCGATGAGCGGCAAGCCTGGCTGCAGGAACCAGGCGCGACATTCGTCACACTCAATCGCGGCGGGCAGTTGCGCGGCTGCATCGGCAGCCTGCAGGCGCATCGTGCCTTGCTGGCCGATGTCAAAGCGAATGCCGCTGCCGCCGCTTTTCGCGACCCGCGTTTTCCGCCGCTGCAGATGCGCGAATGGGATGAAATCGAGATCGAAGTATCCTTGCTGTCCGCGCTGGAGCCGGTAGTGTTCGAGAACGAGCCGCATGCCTTGCAGCAACTGCGCCCCGGCATTGATGGTGTGGTGCTGCAATTCGGTACGCAGCGCAGCACTTTTCTGCCGCAGGTATGGGGACATTTTTCCGATGCTGAGGCTTTCCTGCGCCAGCTCAAGCAGAAAGCCGGGTTGCCTGCCGGTTTCTGGCATGAAAACATCGCATTGCAGCGCTATACCGTGGAGAAATTCAGACAGTGCGATCTGGCGGTGACGGCGGTGGAGGGCATGGGTTGATGCGGGAGTCCGGCTACAAGGCGCGCTACTGGCACATGCTGGAAGACGGCCGCATGCAGTGCGACCTGTGTCCGCGCGATTGCCGTCTGCACGAAGGCCAGCGCGGTGCCTGTTTCGTCCGCATGCGTGCAGGCGACGAGATGCTGCTCACCACCTACGGGCGCTCATCCGGTTTCTGCATAGACCCGATCGAGAAAAAACCGCTCTATCATTTTTATCCTGGTTCATCGGTGCTGTCGTTTGGCACGGCAGGCTGCAATCTGGCCTGCAAGTTCTGCCAGAACTGGGATATCAGCAAATCGAAAGACATGGACCGCCTGATGGATCAGGCTTCGCCCGAGGCCATCGCCGTCGCGGCAGAGCAGTCCGGTTGCAAGAGCGTCGCCTTTACCTATAACGATCCCGTCATCTTTGCCGAATATGCCATGGATGTCGCCGATGCCTGCCATGCGCGCGGCATCAAGACGGTGGCGGTGACGGCGGGCTATATGCACGATGCGGCCAGGCGTGATTTTTACGCGAAAATGGATGCGGCGAATGTCGACCTCAAGGCGTTTACCGACGATTTCTATTTCAAACTGACCGGCGCGCATTTGCAGCCGGTGCTGGATACCTTGCGTTATCTCAAGCATAAAACAAATGTCTGGCTCGAGATCACTACCTTGCTGATTCCCGGCGAGAACGACAGCGACGAGGAGCTGACCGCCATGTGCCAGTGGATCGCGCGTGAACTCGGCCCCGAAGTACCCTTGCATTTTTCCGCGTTTCATCCGGATTACAAGATGACGGATATTCCGGCGACTCCGCTGCCGACGCTGATGCGTGCCCGACAAATCGCGTTGCGCGAAGGGTTGCGTTACGTCTATACCGGCAATGTGCACAATGCGGAGGGGGATACCACCTTCTGCCCCGGCTGCCAGACCCCGCTTGTGGTGCGCGACTGGTACAACATCGACCGTTATCTGTTGACCGGGAAAGGTCA
>JBEDHT010000056.1:0-4913 GCA_041174025.1 Pseudomonadota bacterium | reverse complement strand
GATCAGGAGGACACTACGAATGACTGAGACCGTCTACCAGCTGCCGATGCTTTCCACGCGGGCTGCCTTGCAGCCGCAGACCTACCGCGACGATACGCGCACCGTCGAACTCACGTGGACGACGGGTGCGACTGTCCGCCGCTTTGACTTCATGGATGGCCCCTACCTGGAAGAGCTTTCCGTAACGCCGGAATCGGTGCGCATGGACAGGCTCAACGGCGGGGCGCCCCTGTTGGCCAACCACAATGCACACAGTCTTGACGCGGTTATTGGCGTCGTCGAGCGTGCCTGGATCGAAGGCGGAGAAGGCCGTGCCACAGTGCGGTTCTCCGAGCGTGCCGACGTGGATCCGATCATTGCCGATGTGAAGGCCGGCATTCTGCGCAATATCAGCGTCGGCTATCAGGTGCACAACTACGAAGTCGACAAGCCCAAGGAGCGCGGCGGCATGCCGACCTACCGCGCCACCGACTGGGAGCCGATGGAGTTATCGATTGTCACCGTTCCGGCGGACGCATCCGCTCAAATCCGCAGCGCCGAGGCGCTGTATCCCGTTTCTCTAACCACACGAGGCGACACCATGTCTGAACTCGATAATGAAGTAGCGGCTGACGAGGCTCAGGCATCGCCGGTCGTCGAAGAATCCGCCAAGCCAGCCCTTGACGCTGAAGCTATCGCCAAGCGGGCGATTGCCGAAGAGCGCCAGCGTATTGCCGGCATCCGCGCGATAGTCAAGCTGGCCAAACTGGATGAAAGCGTTGCCGAATCGCTGATCGAATCCGGCAAGCCCCTGGATGAGTGTCGCGCTGACGTGCTGCGCCTGTGGTCGGAATCTGTCGACCGTAACGCTACGCCGTCTGGGCGGCCCGACTACGAATCGCGCAGTGACGATCAGAAACGCGCGGCGTCGATTGCGGCTGATCTACTCAAACAAGTTGCAGGAGCCTGATCCATGACCACTTATACTGAACCGTACCGCGATTTCGAGGCCCTGCTGTCCGAAGCGCCGGGCACCCTCTCGCGCGAGAATATCACCATCGTGCTAGGCGCTGGAGAACTTGCCGCCGGCACCGTGCTGGGCAAGATCACCACCGGCAGTTCGGCCACCGCAACCGCCTTTGCTGGCAATAGCGGCACCGGCACCGTGGGCACCATTACCGTTTCGGCAGGCGCCCAGCATGGCACCTACAAGCTGGTCATCATCGAGCCCGCCACCGATGCCGGCAAGTTCCAGCTCGAAGGCCCGGATGGCAAGATCGTCGGCACCGGCACCGTAGGCGCGGCCTTCTCGAAAGGCGGCCTGGCCTTTACCCTGGCCGACGCAACCGACTTTATCGCTGGCGATGGCTTTGACATCGTTGTGGCGGCAGGCTCCGGCTCCTATACCGCCTATGACGATGGCCTTGCCAATGGCGCGCAAGTTGCCGTTGCCGTCCTGGCACAGTCTGTTGATGCCACCAGCTCGGCGGTATCGGCCACCGCGATTGTCCGCCTGGCTGAAGTCAAGAAAGATGCTCTGCAATGGCATACTGATGTGGACAGCACCGCCAAGAGTAAGGCCTATGCCGATCTGGCGCTTGTCAACATCGTTGCGAGGTAAACATGAAGCCGCATACAAGAGTGCTGCACGAGACACTGTTGCGCTGCTTTAAAGGCATCATCGCTGCCTATGACCGCTGGCTGAAAGAATCTTCAAACTGAATTATTCCCTACGGGCACCCGCTCGGACGACCCTCTTGCAGGCACTCCGATCATGGCGACCCCGGTTCATAACCGAGGTTTGCCATGGACTTTTTTACTGACTTCTTTACCGCGACTGAGCTGCTTGCCAGCATTCAGAAAGCGCCCTACATTCCTGGCCGGCTGGCCGATCCGGCCATCTTCACCACCCGCGCGCTGTCCGGCACCAAGCTGGCTCTCGAAGAGCAGCCGCTGAACGATGCCGAAATCCTGACATCCACCCCGCGCGGCACGCCGAGCAAGGCCGCTACGCTGGAGCGGCGCAAGGTGCACACCTTCGAGACTGCGCACTATCGCAAGGATGGCGGCGTCTATGCTGACGAAGTGCTTAACATGCGTGCCGTCGGCGTCACCAGCGCCCGCGAGTCGATTATCTCCCGCCGCGATGAGGTCATCGCCAAGCTGCGCCGCGACATCGACCTGACGCATGAAAGCCTGCGCATGGCGTGTGTCAATTCGCCAAGCAATGTATTCGGCAGTGCGCCGGCAGCAGCGGCCGTCGGCTTCGGCGCGTCGGATTCCGCCATTCGCAGCGCCATTTTCAACAACATCACCAAGCCGCTGGAATCCGCGTTGAAGGGAATTCCCTACAGCGGCATTGTCGCCCTGTGTGACGATACTTTCTGGGCCTCACTGATCGAGTCCAAGACCATTCGGGAAACCTACCTGAATCAGTCGGCGGCCAACAGTCTGCGTACCCAGACGCCCATGGAATCGTTCTCCTATGCTGGCATCCAGTGGGAGCGGTATCGCGGCACGGGCTCCACGGTGATTTCGTCGGGTACCGCCAAGATCATCCCGCTGGGCATTCCCGACCTGTTCATCCAGGCCTTCGCGCCGGCCGATACCCTGTCCAGCGTCGGCGCTGGCGCAATGGGCACCCCGTACTATGCGCAGGCCTACGCCATCGATGGTGGAGACCGTGGTTGGTACCTGGAAATGCAGACCAACTGCGTGATGGTCTGCACCCGCCCGACCGCCATCCTGACCATCGATCTGAGCTGATGAGCGCTTATGCCGCCCTCGCTGAGCACGCCAATCAAATGGTATTGGCTGTGCATGGCGATGCGATCACCATCGACGCCACGGACGGCATCGGTGTTGTCACGCCCGATACCGATATGGCCATCGGCGGCGGCGTACAGCTTATCAACGGTGCGTATCTGGTGATTCGCGCCAGTGATTTTCCGGCCATGGCCGTCAACAGTTCCGTGCTGCACGGCGATGTGGAATACATCGTCATGGAACTGGATGCCGTGGATGGCGGCGGCATGCGACGTGCCAGGATGGCCCGGGCATGACGTATCCGCTGGAAACTCTGGTTGCCCGCATCGATGCCGTTACCGGCCTGTCCGGCGGCTGCGAGGTTGGCATGCCGGCGACGCTGGAGAATATATCTGGCGCTCCGTATGCGTGGATCACCAATGTCACGGAATTTGCCGGCCAATCGCCCGTCACCGGGCCTGTACGCCAGCGTTTGGAATTGCGAGTCGAAGTCACGACCGGCGCACGCACCCTGAACGGCCTGCTGGCAATTCGCGATGCTGTTCGTGCGTCACTGCTGAATTACGCCATATCCAGCGACTATGACCCGATGACATTCCGCGCCGGGCGCATGGAGTTTGCCGATCCAGGTTGGCAGCTATGGCGGGACGAATACATTACAGCCTATTATCTGACATGAGGTAGTATCATGAGCGATCCTTACGCCGGCCAAGGCGGCAGTTATATCATTGACGAAAACGGCAACCGCGCCCTTGTGGATCGTACCGAGCAGCTGGATTCTGCTGGTCATGAGCAGGCAGTTTCCATCGATCCTGATCCGCCGAGTGAGCCGGAACCGGAACCGGATGCACAACCGGAATACGTATTGTAAAATAGCCTAACCCCCACGGGCACCCTGCCGAATAACCCTTCAAGGCACTTCGGCATTTGGCGACCCCGGTTCATAACCGAGGTTTGCCATGTCTACTCGCCTCTACAGCCGCAATGCTGTCCTGCTGGCTAAAATCGAAACCACCGAAGGGAGCGATCCCACGCCTGATGGCGCGAACAACGCCGTTCTGGTTTCCGACCTTTCCATTACACCGCTAGCTGGCAATACCGTCGACCTTGCCTATGTCCGACCGTACTTCGGCGCTTCGCCGAGCCTTCGGACCAGTGAGTATGTCGAGGTCCAGTTTACCGTCGACATTGCCGGAACGGCGACGGCCGGCACGGCACCGCCATGGGGTCCACTGCTGCGGGCCTGCGGGTTCAGCCAGACCCTGACCGCTGCTGCCGTAACCGGCACTGCTGCTGCTGGAACGACAACCAGCGTTACCTTGGCGGCCGGCGCATCGTCTACGGATAACATCTATGTCGGCGCCACCATCGGCATTACCAGCGGTACCGCATCCGGTCAGAGCAGCATTATCACGGCCTATAACGGCACGACCAAGGTAGCCACCGTCGGCAAGGCATTTTCGGCTGCTGTCGGCACTGGCGGCTACAGTATTGGCGCGAATGCTACATATCTGCCTGTCTCCACTGGATTCGATTCGGTGGCGATGTATTTCAACCAGAATGGCGTCCGTCACAAGATACTCGGCGCGCGCGGAACCGTATCCTTCACGCTGACCGCCAACGAGCGGCCACAGATGCAGTTCTCGTTCACCGGTCTTCAGGGCGGCATCGCCGACGCCAGCGAGGCATCCCCGGTCTACACATCGTGGAAATCGCCGGTGGCGGTCAATGGCACCAATACACAGTCGCTTCTGGCTGGCAAGCTGACGAACGATACGACCAGCGCAGCCAGTTTCCAGCTGCAATCGTTCAGCCTGGACATGGCCAACTCGATTACCTATCGCCAGGTCATCGGGCTGGAGAATGTCGTCCTGACCGACCGCGCCCCGGCCGGCAATGTCTCCATTGAGGCTACTACCGTTACCTTCAAGGACTGGTGGGCCGACGTGCGCAATATCACGACCAATCCTTTCTACATCAACCATGGTACGGCATCCGGCAATAGCTTCTGCCTGTTCCAGCCGGCCGCGCAACTGGTAGACCCGAGCTATTCGGATTCCGACGGCATCACCATGCTCGGCATGGGCATCCGCGCGTTGCCATCGGTGGGTAATGACGAAGTTCGCATCGTTGTTAAGTAATGCCCAGACAGGCAATCACATCGTGAC
>JBEDHT010000055.1:0-8569 GCA_041174025.1 Pseudomonadota bacterium | reverse complement strand
GGTGGCTGATACTGAACGGCGTGATTCTGAACATCCGGCCGAAGAAATCGGCGGAAAAGTATGCGCAGATATGGAGTGACGAAGGCTCACCACTGTACGTGCATACCAAAAAGCAGGCCACGCTGCTGCAAGGTTACCTCAGCACCAAAATCAACAGCCCATATGCGGTCGAGTTCGCCATGCGTTATGGCAATCCTTCGGTCGAATCCGCCATCCTCAAGCTCAAGGCGAGGAACTGCAACCGCATTCTGGTCATGCCGATGTACCCGCAATATGCCGCCAGCAGCAGCGCATCTGCGATGGACGATGTCTGGCGCACCCTGTTGCACATGCGCAACGTACCGGCCATACGCACGCTGCGCAACTACCACGATCACCCGGCTTACATCGAAGCATTAGCGTCAAGCGTCCGGCAGCACTGGCAGCACAACGGCAGGCCGGAAAAACTCATCATGAGTTTTCACGGCGTGCCGCGCTACACGCTGGATAAAGGCGACCCCTATCACTGCGAGTGCCACAAGACCGGCCGCCTGCTGGCAGAAGCACTGGGGCTGGAAAAAACCGAATACATGGTCTGTTTCCAGTCGCGCTTCGGCAAGGCAGAATGGCTCAAACCGTATCTTGCCGGCACGCTGGAAGAACTGGGCAAGCAGAAACTCAAACGCATTGATGTGATCTGCCCCGGCTTTTCCAGCGATTGTCTGGAAACGCTGGAAGAAATCGCCATGGAAGGCAAGGAAACCTTTCAGCATCACGGTGGCGGCGAATACCACTACATCCCGGCACTGAACGAACGCGATGAATGGATACACGCGCTCTGCAGCATTGCGCTGGAAAACCTGCAAGGCTGGGTCAGCGAGCAATGGGATGCCGGCAAGGCCGCGCAGGAATCGGAACTCACCCAGCTGCGGGCGAAGGCAATGGGTGCGAAAAACTGAGCGGCTTGTTATACTTGCCTGATAACATTGAAGCGGACGATGAGCCGCATTTGAACGGAACCGATACATGATTGTAATTACCGGCGGCGCCGGCATGATAGGCAGCATGATCGCCTGGCACCTCAACCAGGTGACAGGGCGGGACGACATCGTCATCGTCGACAGAATCCTGCATCCCGAACAGTGGCAGAATCTTGTACACAGGCGCTATGCCCAGTATCTAGACAAGGACGAGCTGTTCGACTGGCTGAAAAACGCCCGCGGGATCGATGCCATCATCCACATGGGCGCCATCAGCGCCACCACAGAGCGCGATTTCAACAAGCTGGTGCAGGACAATATCCATTACTCGCAAACGCTGTGGGCGTGGTGTGCAGAACATGGCGTGCCTTTCCTGTATGCCAGCTCGGCCGCCACCTATGGCGGTGGCGAGCATGGTTATGACGACGACGAGAGCCGCACGAACCGCCTCCGCCCGCTCAACGGCTACGGCTATTCAAAACAGTTCTTCGACCAGTGGGCCTTGCGCCAGATCAGCGAAGGCCATGCCAGCCCGCCGCAATGGTGCGGATTCAAGTTCTTCAATGTCTACGGCCCCAACGAGTACCACAAGGAACGCATGGCCAGCGTGGCGCTGCACAGTTTCAACCAGTTCCGCGAACATGGTACGGTCAAGCTGTTCAAGAGCCATCTGCCCGAATACAAGGACGGCATGCAGTTGCGCGACTTCGTCTACGTCAAGGACGCCGCGGCCGTGGTCGCTCATTTTCTTGCCAACCCGCAACACTCCGGCATCTATAATATCGGCACCGGCACGGCGCGCGCATTCAAGGACCTCGCCAGCGCTGTGATGAACAGCATGGGCAAGTCGCCCGACATTACCTTTATCGACATGCCGCAAGACCTGCACGGCAAATATCAGTATTTCACCGAGGCGAACATGGCCAAGGTGCGCGCCACCGGCTACGAGCAGCCGTTCCACACGCTGGAAGAAGGCGTGCGCGATTATGTGCAGAACTACCTGATGCAGGCCGACCCTTACGCCTGAAGGAAACGACGATTTGAACAACATTGAAAATTTGAGCGCAGCACTGACCCAGCACCAGGAAGTGATGGAAAAGCTCACCGCCCTGTTGCCGGACATCAGCGCGGTTGCCGATGAACTGCGCGCCTGCATGGCACGCGGCGGCAAGATATTGCTGATGGGCAACGGCGGCAGCGCTGCCGACAGCCAGCACATCGCCGCCGAAATCGTCGGCCGCTACAAGAAAGAGCGTCGCGGCATGCCGGCCATCGCCCTCACTACCGATACCTCGATTCTGACTTCGGTGGGCAACGATTACGGTTACGACTACATCTTCGCGCGTCAGGTCGAAGCGCTCTGCACCCCGCTCGATGTCGTCATCGGCATCACCACCTCCGGTAACAGCGCCAATGTGGTTCGCGGTATCGAAACCGCACGCGAAATCGGCGCCACCACGGTCGGCATGACCGGCGGCAACGGCGGCATCCTGGCCAAGCTTTGCGACTACAACCTCATCATGCCATCCAGCGACACGCCGCGCATTCAGGAAGCGCACATATTCATCGGCCACAGCCTGTGCGATCTGCTGGAAGCCTGAAAGAAAACCGTTCATGCACGACCAATTGCTTGATGCCGTAAGACACCGTTTTGTCATGCAGCGCCGTAGCGCGCTGGTGATCGGTGACCTCATGCTGGATCGCTATCTGATCGGCGAAGTTGAGCGTATCTCGCCCGAGGCGCCGGTACCGGTGGTGCTGCTGAAAAGCCAGAACGAACGCGCCGGCGGCGCCGCCAATGTCGCCGCCAACCTTGCCTTGCTCGGTATCGATACGGTCATGGCCGGCGTGATCGGCAAGGATGCAGAAGGCACCAGCCTGTCCGGCATGCTGCACAGCCTCAATATCAGCAGCAGTGCAGTCCTGCAATCGGGTGAGCGCCCGACCGTGACCAAAACCCGCATTCTCGGCGGGCACCAGCAGATGATGAGGCTCGATCAGGAAAGCCGTCTCACCTTCAGCGCAGATGAAACCCGTGCCTTGCTCGACCTGATCGACCGTGCGCTCGCACAGAAGCCCGATGTCGTCATTCTCTCCGATTACGCCAAAGGCGTCTTGAGCGAAACGGTCTGCCGCCGAGTCATCGACCAAGCTGTCAAACTCGGCATACCGGTTCTGGTCGACCCCAAAGGCCGCGATTACTCGAAATACCAAGGCGCCACAGCGCTGACGCCAAACAAGAAAGAGACCGCAGAAGCCTGCGGCGTTGCCGCATCCGACACCGCATTGCTGCTCGAAAATGCAGCCAGGTTGCGCGACCGGCTCGGGCTGCAATTCCTTGCCGTCACGCGCGGGGAAGAAGGCATCTCACTGCTGGAAAACGAACAGACCATGCATATCCCAGCTGCTGCCAGACAGGTATTTGATGTCTCCGGCGCTGGCGACACCGTCATCGCCACACTGGCTGCGGGGCTGGTGCACGGGCTGGATCACAGACAGGCACTGCAACTGGCCAACATCGCGGCCGGCATCGTGGTCGGCAAGGTCGGCACCGTGCCGGTCACGCGCGATGAACTGCTGACCGAACTGATCTCGCAGAGCTCGTTCGAGCAGGCCGATAAAATCTGCGAAGCCGACACCCTCATGGCCCGCGTCAAGCTCTGGAAAAGCCAGGGGCAGCGCATCGTGTTCACCAACGGCTGCTTCGACCTGCTGCACGCAGGCCATGTCACTTATCTGGAGGCCGCCAGAAAAACCGGCGACAAGCTCATCCTCGGCCTCAACACCGACCGCTCGGTGAGTGCGCTGAAAGGCCCCAGCCGCCCGGTCATTCACGAGGCCGATCGCGCACGCGTGCTCGCTGCGCTGGAAGCCGTCGATGCCGTCATCCTGTTCGATGAGGATACGCCGCTGGCATTGATCAACGCGATCAGACCGGATGTCATCGTCAAGGGCAGCGACTATAGCGAAGACCAGGTCGTAGGCGGTGCTGAGGTGAAATCCTGGGGCGGCAAGATCGCGCTGATCGACATCGTCCCCGGCCGCAGCACCAGCCGTATTATCGACAAACTGGGCGGATGACGCATGGCTGCGCCTGAGCTCAGCCCACGCATTCTGGTCATGGGGCCCAATTGGGTGGGTGACATGGTGCTGGCGCACAGTCTGTTCCAGGTCATCCGGCAACAGCATGCGGACGCCATTATCGATGTCGCCGCACCTGCATGGACCTTGCCGTTGCTGGAGCGCATGCCGGAAGTGTCAGAGGCGATTGCCCTGCCTTTCAGGCACGGGCAGCTCGCTCTGGGCGAACGCATTCGTTTCGGCCGCTCGCTGCGCGGCCGGCATTACGACCAAGCCATCCTGCTGACCAATTCGCTGAAATCCGCCGTTCTGCCTTTTGCGGCAAACATCCCCAAACGCACGGGCTTCACCGGCGAAATGCGCTACGGCCTGCTGAACGACATCCGGCCGCTGGATAAATCATTGCTGCCCCGCACGGTAGACCGCTTCGTCAGCCTCGGCCTCGAAAAAAACCAGCCATTACCGGCCATCATTCCCGACCCTCATCTCTGCGCCGACAGCGCAAATATCCATGACACGCTGGTCAGGCTGGAAAAAAAACCGCCTGCAACGCCGGTGCTCGGTTTGTGTCCCGGTGCCGAATATGGAGAAGCCAAGCGCTGGCCTGCTGAATACTACGCGGAGGTCGCACGCCATGCGCTCGACAGTGGCTGGGAAGTCTGGCTGTTCGGCTCGGGAAAGGATGTCCCCGTCACAACCCGGATCAACGATCTGACCGATAGCCGCTGCCTCGATCTTGGCGGCAAGACCAGCCTGGGCGAGGCGATCGACCTCATGTCGCTCACCGATACGGTCGTCAGCAACGACTCGGGGCTCATGCATGTGGCCGCTGCCCTCGGCAAGAAAGTCATCGCCATCTACGGATCATCCGACCCGCATCACACGCCGCCGATGAGCTCCAATGCCGTCATCTTGTGGCTCAAGCTGGATTGCAGCCCGTGTTTCGAACGCGAATGCCCGCTCAAGCACCTGAATTGCCTCAAACAGCTGAAACCGGAAAACGTCTTGCGTGAACTCGCCCTCAAAACGAGATAGAAAGCGATATTTCTTGAAACAATTCCTCAGCAAAATCAACCGCCTCCCGGCCAATCAACTGATCGCCCTGCTGTCGCTGGCGGGCATGCTGATTGCCATGCAGATCAACTATATCCAGCATGGCTGGGTCAACAACGACTCCCCGCTTTACTTCGAAGCAGCCCGGCTATTCGCAGCTGGAGAATGGCGGCAGGGATTCCTGCTTTTCGAGTGGCCGCTTTACTCAGGGCTGATCGCACTGACTCACAAACTGACAGGGTACGAGATACATCTTTCAGCGCAAATACTCAACGTCCTGTTTTTCGGCATCGCAACGGCCGCTTTCCTCAAACTGATACAGCTTGCCGGCGGCGATCAGAACACCCTGCTGGCCGGAGGCCTGGTTCTATTCAGTTCGCAATACGTCGTCGGCGACATCCTGCAGATGCTGTTGCGCGATCAGGGCTTCTGGGCGTTTTTTCTGCTCAGTCTGGTGTTTTTTATCCGCTTTTACCGGCACAGGCGCTTGCCGGACGCCATCTTCTGGCAGCTCGCCGCAATCATTGCCAACCTGTTCAGAATTGAAGGTTTCAGCTATCTGCTGGCCTTGCCATTGATACTGCTCTGGCAGCGCGATATCGCCATCGCTATGCGCCTGCAAATGTTGCTCAAGGCCCATTGCATCAACATCATCATCGCGATCGGGATTTTTCTGCTCGTCTTCAGCGGACACGGCTCCGGCAATCTCGGCCGGCTCAACGAAATATTCACCCCGTATCTTTACCAGCAGCTGACCGCAAATCTCATGCTGAAATCGGAGATCATGGCAACACAGGTGCTGGGTAATTATCTGGATGATTTTGCCGTGCAGGGCCTGCTGCTGACCTTTGTTTTCGTCGTGCTCAGCAAAATCGTTTCGGCCTCCGGGCCGGTCTGCATCGGCCTCGCCGCCTACGCGCTCAAATCAAGTCAGCGGCTGATCAGCCCCGATGGCCGTGCGGTCATCATTGCTGTGATGCTGATAGCCATAGTCAACATGTTCCTCATCATCACAAAAGTCTTTGTGCTGTCCGGCAGATACACCATACCGATGGCATTGATGGTCATGCTGCTGGCTGTATTCGGCTTGCGCGGCCTGTGGGCACATTCGGCAAACGGATGGAAATCAGCCGGATTCAGAAAATGGCTGTTACCGGCACTGCTGATTATCATGGCACTCGGCCTGGTCAAAAACTTGGTTCCCAAGCGCGACGGCTACAACTATCAGCAAGACGGCGTTGCCTGGCTGCAGGCTGACAACGTGGAACAACGGCCGGTACTATTCGACAATGACCGCGTCGCCTATTACGCAAATGCACCTTATCCCGGACTTGGTGATTCATACTTCAGAAGGTTCGAGTCTGCGCTGGGTGACGGTAGCATAGCCAACTACGATTATGTGGTGGTCAGCCTCGACAGGGAGGAATTGGGCCAGCCGAACCGGATTGATCAGCTCGGCGGTTTCAAGGAAGTGCACAGAAGCTGGAATACCCGTGGCAACAAGGCCATCGTGATCTACAGAAAAGTGCAATAAGCTGCAGGCAGGGCCTGCTCATCGTTTTCCAGAAACAACGCATTCGTGAATTTGGTGTGAATACACCTTAAGAAAACCAGGCAGCCAGAAATAAAAACGCCGCTCCAGCCAGGGAACGGCATTTAATTTGGTCGGGGTGGGGAGATTCGAACTCCCGACCCCTTGCACCCCATGCAAGTACGCTACCAGGCTGCGCTACACCCCGAACCGATGCCGCGCTCGATGCGCAACAAGAGCAGAATTATAGCTGAAAAGCCGCGTTCATGTCAGCCGCGATTGCGGCCAAACGCATGTTGTTGCCACTAAAAACGATTTGAATATGGATTGCCGGGATGGTGTCAGGCACGCAGCAATTGCAGCAATGCCTGCAGTTCGACGCGCAAGGCGGCCACATCAATCGCCGGCTCTGCCGATGACGCATTGATGCTTTCTGGAACCGGTTCATGCGTTCCGGTATTGGGGGCATGCTCGTCAAGACGGTTGCGTGCGCCACTGATGGTAAAGCCCTGTTCATACAACAATTCGCGGATACGGCGAATCAGCAGTACTTCATGATGCTGGTAGTAACGGCGATTGCCGCGACGTTTGACCGGCTTCAGCTGCGTGAACTCCTGCTCCCAATAGCGCAGAACATGGGGTTTGACCCCGCACAATTCGCTGACTTCACCGATGGTGAAATAGCGTTTTGCCGGGATCGGCGGTAGCTGAACCTTAGGCGCTTGCTCCAGCATAGGCCTCTTCTACTTTGCTTTTGAGCTTTTGACTGGCATGAAAGGTCACAACACGGCGCGCCGTGATGGGGATCTCTTCCCCTGTTTTGGGATTACGTCCCGGCCGCTCGGACTTTTGACGTAGTTCGAAATTTCCAAAACCTGAAAGTTTGACACTATCACCTGCTTCCAAGGCGCTCCGTATTTCTTCAAAAAAGGCTTCCACCATATCCTTGGCTTCGCGCTTATTGAGGCCGACTTGCTCGAACAGCAAATCGGCCAGATCGGCCTTTGTTAATGTCATAAAAAACCTTTCAACGACTTACTTGATCAATGGTATTCAGTGAGGATATTCGTTATTTTCTTAATTCTGCGTGGTGTGCAAGCACTATTGAATCCAGCAATTTCACCATGACTTCGTCTGCTTCAACATCGGTCAATGTTTTTTGAGTATCTTTCATAAGCACCAGAAATGCAAGGCTTTTTTTGCCTTCAGGGATACCTTTGCCCCGGTAAATATCGAACAATTCGATATGATTGACGAGCGGGATTGCGGTCGCATTCATGGTGTCCAGCAGGGACTGCAACGACACGTTTTCATCCACCAGCACAGCAAGGTCGCGCCGCACCGGCGGGAACTTGCCGACCTCGGCATATTGCACCAGCTGGCGGGTAAGCAATGGCGCGACATCCAGCTCGAACAGAATGACGCCACGCGGGAGCTGATAATGTTGCTGCCATTTCGGGTGCAACTTGCCGATAAAACCAACCCGCTTGCCATACAGACTGACTCCGGCAGACTGGCCGGGGTGCAGCGCCGGGTGTGCAACGGCCTCATATTGCGCCTGTCCACCGGTGAGCAGATCGACATCGGCTTTCACATCAAAAAAGTCGACATCGCGCGCTTCGACGCCCCATTGCTCAGGCATCACGTCGCCGTAAGCGAGGCCGGATATCCGCAACGTTTCGGTAAAACCGCCATCACAGGCACCATAGGCAGCGCCGACTTCGAACAGCCGCAAACGATCCTGTTTGCGGTTGAGGTTATAAACCAGCGTATCGAGCAAGCCGCCCCAGAGCCCTGAACGCATCACGCTCATGTTACTGGCGATCGGATTCTTCAGCGGTATCGGATTGGCGTTGCCGAGCAGGTCGCGCTCCCAGCTTTCGTCGACAAAACTGTAGGTAACGATTTCCTGATAGCCTCTGGCAGCCAGCGCATCCTTGAGCAT
>JBEDHT010000054.1:0-5563 GCA_041174025.1 Pseudomonadota bacterium | reverse complement strand
AATCAGCACCATTGGCAATGGCCCGGGCGGGCGTGACGACGCGTGATTGATCATCGAGGCTGGCGCTTGCCGGCCGTATGCCGGGCGTGACCAGGCAAAAACCGGGACCGATTTCGGCGCGTAGCATGGTGGCTTCCTGTGCAGAACAGACAACGCCATCCAGACCGGATTGGCGCGTCATGCGGGCCAGGTTGAGCACCTGGCTTGTCAAGTCACCGGCAACGCCGATCTGGTTGAGCGTCTGCTGATTCATGCTGGTCAGCACCGTCACTGCAATCAGCAAAGGCGCGCGGCCGCTTCTCGCCACGCCCTCGCGCGCGGCCTGCATCATGTCGTTGCCGCCGGAGGCATGCACATTCAACATCCAGACGCCGAGACGGCTGGCTGCTTCGCAGGCCTTGCCGACAGTGGTCGGAATGTCGTGAAATTTGAGATCGAGAAAGATATCGTAGCCGCGGCCAATCAGCGCTTCCACCAGTTGCGGGCCTGCGGCGGTGAACAGTTCCTTGCCGACTTTCAACCGGCAAAGGGCGGGATCAAGACGGCTGGCGAGTGCGAGCGCATCCTGCGGATTGGCGTAGTCCAGCGCGACGACGATGCGCGGGTCATTGTTGACAGTATTCATGATGCGGATTCGCTTGGTTCTGAGGGCAGCGATTCCCAGGCGTTACAGGCCGGGCACTGCCAGTGATAATGTTTGGCGCGGAAACCGCACTGGCTGCAGACATAGGCGCTGCGATTGCCGAGCGCATAGCGCACGGTCTGTTGAATGACATGTGCGTCCTGTGGCGAATCATCGAGGATCAGGCGTGCCTGCAGGAGCTGGTCAAGCGTCTGCAGGCTGGGCTTTCTGACCAGTTCGTCACGTGCCAGCTTGGCAGCAGCTTCCGCATCCTGCTGGGCGATGGCGGCTTCGTAGAGCACATTCAGCAGGCTGTGCAGTTTGTAGGTCTGCAAATAGGTTTTGAGTAATTCCAGACCTTCCTCCAGCCGGTTCAGCGTGCGATAGCTGGCGAGTATTTTGGTGGCAATCAGGCCGAGATACTCCGGCTGTTGAAACTCGATGCGCTTCCAGTAAGAGATGGCTGCTTCATGGTTGCCGGCAAGTGCCTCGATCTCGCCCAGCATGACGTTGGCACGCACGCAGTTCTTGTTGGCATCGAGCGCGTTTGCCAGATGTTTTTTGGCCGCCTCGCGATCATTGCCGAGCAGTGCCTGCACCGCCTGCTCGCAGTGATACTGGGCGATTTCCTTGCGGAACGGTACGCCGGAAAGGCGTTCCAGCTCGGTCGCAATTTCAACCGCCTTGTGCCACTCGCGTTCACGCACATAAATCTCCAGCAGAGCGCGCAGCGCTGGTTGTTCGTAGCGGCTGTCATCGAGCGACTTGAACAGCTCCTCGGCGCGATCGAAAAGACCGGCTTTCAGATAATCCTGTGCCAGTTCGGCGCGAATCGCCAGTTTCTGCGGTTCGGCCAGTTCCTTGCGGTCGAGCAGGCTGAGGTGCAGGTTGATGGCACGATCGACTTCTCCGCGTCGGCGGAACAGGCTGCCAAGCGCAAAATGCAGCTCAAGCGACTCGCTGTTGGCTTCAACCGCTTCGACAAAAGCCTCGATCGCCTTGTCGTGCTGATCGCTGATAAGAAAGTTGAGACCCTTGAAATAAGCTGCGGGCAGTGCAGTGGATTCCGATAAAAGCTGTTTGATATCGACGCGCGCGGCAAGCCAGCCGAGCGTGAAGAACAGCGGTAGAGCCAGCAGCCACCAGTATTCGAATTCCATCATGATTGGTTGTTTTTATTAAGGGTTTTCAATTCGCGCTCGAGTGATATCAAGCGTCTGCGTTGTTTTATGATGGGTTTGAGGCAGATGATCATGCCGATGACCACGCCGATCAACAGGCTGGTCAACAGCATCAGGGATAACGGCGCCTGCCAGCGGAAGCCCAGATAGTATTGCAGCTCGACCGGTTCGACATTCTTGATGGCAAAACCGAATACGAGCAGGCAGAGTATGACGAGCAAGACATTAAGCATGTATTTCATGCGGTTATTTTAACGCAAAGCCCCTGCTTTTCCGGAATAGTTTCACGGGCAACAAAAAAACGGCAGCGCCTCAATCAGGATTGAAGCAGCTGCCGCTGGTAGAACGAACGAGACTACTCGGCTAAATCAACGCGTTCACGCAGTTCTTTACCGGCCTTGAAATGCGGTACATATTTCTCGGGTACCTGCACCTTGGAGCCGGTTTTCGGATTGCGGCCGAGACGCGGTGGACGGTAGTTCAGACTGAAACTGCCGAAACCGCGAATCTCGATACGCTCGCCGGTTGCGAGATTATCCGACATGGCATCCAGGATGGTTTTTACAGAAAGCTCTGCATCCTTGACGACCAATTGCGGAAAGCGCGCTGCCAGATTGGCAATCAGCTCTGATTTTGTCATGGCTGGATTGCCTTATTCGTTGTTTTTGCTGTCAAGTTTTGCCTTCAACAGGGCACCCAGATTGGTGGTGCCGGCGTTGCCGGAATTCTCTGCGCTGAGTTTCTGCATGGAGTCTGCCTCGTCAGCCTGATCCTTCGCCTTGATGGACAGGTTGATGGTGCGGTTCTTGCGGTCAACGCTGAGAATGCGTGCTTCGATCTCCTGACCTTCTTTCAGCACGGCGCTGACGTCGGTCACTTTTTCCTTGGAGATTTCGGAAGCGCGCAGATAACCTTCGACTTCACCTTCCAGCGTGATCACAGCGCCTTTTTCCTCGATGGCCTTGACGGTACCGGTGACGATAGCGCCCTTGTCATTGATGGTGGTGTAGGCGTTGAACGGATCGCTGTCCATTTGCTTGACGCCGAGGGAGATACGCTCCTTTTCGACATCGATGGCCAGAACGACAGCGGAAACTTCATCGCCCTTCTTGAAGTTGCGGATAGCTTCTTCGCCGGTCTGGTTCCATGACAGGTCGGACAGGTGAATCAGGCCGTCGATACCGCCCGGCAAACCGATGAACACGCCGAAATCAGTGATGGACTTGATCTGGCCGCTGACCTTGTCACCCTTCTTGTGGGTGGCAGCAAACTCGTCCCATGGATTGGCCTGGCACTGTTTCATGCCGAGCGAGAGACGGCGGCGGTCTTCGTCGATTTCGAGAATCATGACTTCGACTTCGTCGCCCAATTGCGCGATCTTGGCCGGGTGCACGTTCTTGTTGGTCCAGTCCATTTCGGAAACGTGTACCAGACCTTCGATGCCTGGTTCGATTTCAACGAACGCACCGTAGTCGGTCAGGTTGGTAACCTTGCCGAACAGGCGGGTGCCGACCGGATAACGGCGGCTCAATGCAACCCATGGGTCGTCGCCCAGTTGCTTGATGCCGAGGGAAACACGGTTCTTTTCCTGATCGAACTTGAGAATCTTGGCTTCAACTTCTTCGCCCACGGTCAGCACTTCAGATGGGTGCTTGACGCGGCGCCATGCCAGATCGGTAATGTGCAGCAGGCCATCAATGCCGCCGAGGTCAACGAAGGCACCGTAGTCGGTAATGTTCTTGACGATGCCCTTGACGACTGCGCCTTCCTTCAGCGATTCCATCAGAGCTTCGCGGTCTGCGCCCATGGTGTCTTCCAGCACTGCGCGGCGGGAAACAACAACGTTGTTACGCTTGCGGTCGAGCTTGATGACCTTGAAGTCCCATTCCTTGCCTTCGAACGGGGTGGTGTCCTTGACCGGACGCATGTCGACCAGGGAGCCCGGCAGGAATGCGCGGATGCCGTTGACCATGACAGTCAGACCACCCTTGACGCGGCCGTTGACCATGCCCTTGATGACGCGGCCTTCATTCATGGCTTCTTCCAGATCGAGCCATGCCTGCATTTTCTTCGCTTTATCGCGGGAAAGAACGGTAGAACCGTAACCATCTTCAAGTTTTTCGATGGCGACCTTGACGAAATCGCCTACGTTGACTTCGATATTGCCCTGGTCGTCGCGGAATTCAGCGGTGTTGATCACGCTCTCGGACTTGAGACCGGCATTGACGATAACGAAATCGGAATCTACGGAAACAACTTCAGCGACGATGACTTCGCCGGAACGCATTTCCTGGCGGGCGAGGCTTTCCTCGAACAGTGCTGCGAAGCTTTCCATAGAAGAAGATGGGGTTGTGGAAACGTTAGCCATTAAAATTACCTAGTAATACCCACCTGGCGGCGGGGAAAGTTAAAAAAGCCATCAACCTCGGGGGTTCATGGCACCATGAGAACGCATTGTAACATGTTGATGTAACAATACAAATGAAAGCCGGATTATTTTTTCTGCCGACCGTAAGCCTCGATCACGAAGTGGACCGCCTCTTCTATTGTCATGTGATCGGTTTCAAGCAGGCTGGCATCGCGGCATTGCTGCAGCGGTGCGGTGCTGCGCTGGCTGTCTCTGGCGTCACGTTGTTGCAGATCGCGCAGAATGTCGCCGAAATCGGCTTCCATGCCTTTTTCCAGCAACTGCTTGTAGCGCCGCTCGGCCCGTGTTTCTGCGCTCGCCGTCAGGTATATTTTTGTCTGCGCATCGGGAAAAACCACGCTTGCCATGTCACGCCCGTCGGCCACCAGACCCGGTAATTTGCGGAAACTGTGCTGCAGGTCGAGCAGGGCTGCCCTCACCTCTGGGTGAACCGCGACTTCCGATGCGCCCTTGCCTGTTTGTTCGGTGCGCACGTCTTCGCTGACATCCATGTCGTCAAGCAGAATCGCGCCGTTATCGAATTGAATGTTGAGGGTTTGGGTCATTGCTGCCAGCGCAGGTGCGTCCTGCCAACTGATGCCGCGCTGCCGTGCGGCGAGCGCTACAAGCCGGTAGAGCGCGCCGGAATCGAGATAATGGTAGCCAAGCTGATTGGCGACACGCTGCGCGACAGTACCCTTGCCGCTGGCGGAAGGGCCATCGATGGCGATGACAGGAATCAGTGAAGGCTGAAGGGTAAAGGGTAAAGGGTGGTCTTGCGCAAGGTTTTCCCCTTGACTCTTTCCCACTTCTTTAGCCATTGCGTTTGATCGATCAGTCATGAGTAATCGTCGCGAAGCGCTCGAAATAATCCGGGAAGGTCTTGGCCACGCATCCGGGCTCGTTGATGGTGACGGGCACGCCGCCCAGAGCGACCAGCGAGAAGCACATCGCCATGCGATGATCGTCATAGGTATCGATGGCTGCGTCTGGCGTCAGGCTTGCGGGCGGTGTGATGACCAGATAGTCGGAACCTTCTTCGACGCAGGCGCCGACCTTGCGCAGTTCCGTCGCCATCGCGCTCAGCCGGTCAGTTTCTTTCACGCGCCAGCTGGCGATGTTGCGCAGTCTGCAGGGGCCGTCGGCAAACAATGCCGCCGTTGCCAAAGTCATGGCGGCATCAGGAATGTGGTTGCAATCGAGATCGATCGCTTTCAGCTTGCCGCCAGCGGCGCTGGCTTCAATCCAGTTGTCGCCGTAACGGATATTCGCTCCCATGAGCGCGAGCGCTTCGCAGAAACGCACATCACCCTGAATGCTGTTGCGGCCGATGCCGTGCACGCGCACCGGACC
>JBEDHT010000053.1:0-2962 GCA_041174025.1 Pseudomonadota bacterium | reverse complement strand
TTTGAGCTTCGTCGCGGCTGACACCGTATTCGATCAAGGCCGGGGTCGCTGGCAGCAAGCCGTTCCGCGCCTTGTCGGCCAGATCATCTTCTATGCAGCCGCCGGAGACTGAACCTGTCATCTGGCCGTCCTCCCGTACGGCCAGAATGGCGCCCGGCAGTCTGGGCGCAGAACCCCAGGTATTGACTACGGTAAACAGGTGCACGCGATAACCGGCCTCCAGCCAGTCATTCGCGCGGGTCAGCACTTCCCAGTCGAGCGAGTTCATTGCGTTCAAGCCAGCTGGTTGCCAATCGGCAATGTGCGTATGCGTTTTCCGCTTGCCGCAAAAATGGCGTTGGTGACTGCCGGAGCAACAGGCGGTACACCCGGTTCGCCGGCGCCACCCATCTTGGCTGTGCTTTGCAGCATGTGGACTTCCACAACCGGCATCTGGCTCATGCGCAAGACTTGGTAATCGTGGAAGTTGGATTGGGTAACCTGACCGTCTTTCAGCGTGATTTCACCCGCGAGGGCTGCGCCGAGGCCGAAAGCGATGCCGGACTCCATCTGTGCTACCAGCGATTCCGGGTTGACTACAAGCCCGCAGTCTATCGCGCAGACAACGCGGTGTACCTTGACATTGCCATCGATGACGGAGACTTCCGCCACCTGGGCGACGAAACTGCCGAAAGATTCGTGAACGGCGATACCTCTGGCTGTACCCTTGGGCAAAGGACTGCCCCAGCCGGCCTTTTCTGCTGCGAGATCAAGCACCAACAAATGACGCGGGTGATCCTTCAGCAGGTTTCTGCGGTATGCCAGCGGATCCTTGCCGGCGGCATGCGCCAGTTCGTCGATCAGGCTTTCCATCACGAAGGCATTCTGGCTGTGGCCGACCGAGCGCCACCAGAGTACCGGAATGTCAATTCTGGGCGAATGCAAGTCGACCAGATGATTGGGCGTTGCCTTGATGTACGGGGAATCGGCGACGCCTTCTACCGAAGTGGCATCGACACCGTCCTTGATCATGAAGGCTTCAAAGGGTGTACCGGTCATGATCGATTGACCGACGCAGGTTTGTTGCCATGCGAGCGGATTGCCGGCCGCATCGATACCGATTCTTGCCCGATGCAGGAACATGGGGCGGTAGTAGCCGCCTTTGACATCATCTTCGCGCGTCCACACCGTCTTCACTGCAACACCGGCGGCCTTGGCCACATGGGCAGCTTCTGCGACGAAATCGGAAGCAGGATTGGCGCGGCGGCCGAAACCTCCGCCGAGGAAGGGCGTGTGTATGTTGACCTGTTCCGGCTTGAGCCCAAGAATGGCTGCTGCCGTGGCTTGATCGACGCCCGGCATTTGCGTGCCGGTCCAGATGTCGCAGCTATCCTTGCCCACTCTGACCGTGCAATTGAGCGGCTCCATCGGCGAGTGCGCGAGGTAGGGCATCGCGTATTCGGCTTCTATGGTCTTGCCGGCTTCCGCAAAAGCGCGGTCGACGTTGCCTGCTGATGCGGCGACTGCGCCCGGATTGCTCGCCATCTGACGGAAGCTTCCAAACATGCTGGCGGAATCGAGCGAGGCATTGGTGCCGGCGTCCCATTCTATTTTCAACGCATCGCGGCCTTGTTTCGCTGCCCAGTAATGGTCTGCGATGACAGCGATGCCGGTCGGCACCTGAACGACCTTGACCACTCCCGGAATCGTGCGCGCGGCGCTATCGTCGAAGGATTTCACCTTGCCGCCGAAGTAGGGGCTGCGCGCGACCATTGCAGTTTTCAGACCTTCGAAATGAATATCCTGGCCGAAGACTGCGCTGCCGTTGATTTTTTCCATGGCGTCCAGGCGTCTGGTCGCCTTGCCGATGATCTTCCAGTCCTGCGGGTCTTTCAATGGCACTTCTGCCGGTGTTTCCAGGCCGGCAGCATCGTCGGCCAGTTCGCCGTAGGTGTAGGTCTTGCCACCGGCAATGACCGTGCCGTTTTCGGTCCGGCAGCTTGCAGGTTCGACGCCGGCCTTGTTTGCAGCAGCCTGAACCAGCAGGATACGGCTCATGGCGCCTGCCTGACGGTAGCGGTCGAACTCGGACCAGGTGGTGGTCGAGCCGCCGGTGATTTGCAGGCCATAGGCGGTATGGGCGTAGACCGGTGCAGCAGGGGCGTGTTTGACAGTGATGCTGCCGAGTTCGACATCCAGTTCCTCCGCAATCAGCATCGGCAGAGTGGTCCAGATGCTTTGACCCATCTCGCTGTGTGCCAGCAGCACGGTGATGCTGTTGTCATTGCCGACATGCAGGAAGGCATTCGGCTCGAAGGCTTTGCTGTCGGCGGGGGCCGAGGCTTTGGACATGAAACGTTTCGCCTGGGGAATGGCGAAGGCGATCACCAGCCCGCCGGCGACCAAGGCCGAGGCTTTGAGAAAAGTACGTCTGGAAATGTTCTTGATGGCGTCCATGGTTTTTCTCTTATGCAAGCTTGCGGGCGGCCTGATGGATGGCAGCGCGGATACGTGGGTAAGTGCCGCAGCGGCAGATGTTGCCGTTCATGGCTGCATCGATGTCGGCATCGCTGGGGGATTTGTTCTGGCTCAGCAAAGCCGTTGCTGCCATGATCTGGCCGGATTGGCAGTAACCGCACTGCACCACATCGACTTCCTGCCAGGCCGATTGCACGGCCTGTCCGACTGGATCGGCGCCGATCTGTTCGATGGTGGTGATTCTCTTGCCGACTGCTGCAGAAACCGGGGTCACGCAGGAGCGGATCGGTTGGCCGTCGAGGTGTACGGTACAGGCGCCACATTGCGCCATGCCGCAGCCGAATTTGGTGCCGGTCAGGTGCGCGACATCACGCAAGGCCCAGAGTATGGGCATGTCGTCGCTTACATCGAGTTGTTTGTCTTCGCCATTGATGTTCAGGGTCAGCATCTTGTCCTCTGATGGGGTGGTGGTAGGTAAAAATTGTCACACAAGTATGCGTAAATC
>JBEDHT010000052.1:0-8604 GCA_041174025.1 Pseudomonadota bacterium | reverse complement strand
TTTCATGTGGATCAAATCGAACAGCAAACCGGTGCCGGCAATACGGTTGTCGAAAGAAATCCAGACCAGACCGGCGAGCAAGGCCGCTGCCGCAGGACTGGGCAACCCCTGGAAATAACGTTTGTCACTGTCATCCAACCTGGTGTTGAAGCGCGCCAGACGCAGGGCGGCACAGGCACAGTAGATGAATGCGGCGATCCAGCCCAGTTTGCCGAGCGGCTTCAAGGCCCAGACATAAAGCACCAGCGCCGGCGCAACACCAAACGACACCATATCTGAAAGACTGTCATATTCGGCGCCGAAAGCGCTTTGCGTATTGGTCATGCGTGCCACGCGGCCATCGAGCCCGTCCAGCACCATGGCGATAAAAATAGCCGCTGCGGAATGCTCATAATTGCCATTCATGGCCTGCACGATGGCGTAAAAACCGGCGAACAGCGCACCAGTGGTAAACAGATTGGGCAGCAGATAAATGCCACGCTCGCGCAAACCCGGTTCCAGCAGAGGTTTCTTGCGACGTGAGGGTTGCGGGGTTTCTGCCATTGCGTTGATTCCTGAAGAATGCCGTTCCAGATGCGCCTAGTATAGCAAAGACGGCGGTAAACCAAGTGACGGCAAGGTACAGGTGCCGGCAAGATCAAGTTGCCCGGTATCGCACAAGGCTGCGCGAAGGCAAGCGGCAACCCTGTGTGATAGTATCTCGGCTTCGATTATTTGTCGCCTCTATGCAATTCACTCTTTCCACTCAAGACGGCAGCGCCAGACGCGGCAGCCTGAAGCTTCCCCACGGCGAAGTGCAGACACCGGCATTCATGCCGGTCGGTACCTATGGTTCAGTGAAATCACTGTCACCGGTCGAAATCCGCGAGATCGGCGCACACATCATTCTGGGCAACACTTTTCACCTGTGGCTGCGCCCGGGGCTGGAAGTCATCGCCGCGCATGGCGGTCTGCACCAGTTCATGGGCTGGAACGGCCCCATACTGACCGACTCCGGGGGATTTCAGGTCTGGAGTCTGGGTGATCTGCGCAAAATCTCCGAAGAAGGCGTCAAGTTCCGCTCGCCGATCAATGGCGACACCTGCTTTCTGACACCTGAAGAATCCATGCGCATTCAGAAGGTACTGAATTCCGACATCGTCATGATTTTCGACGAATGTACGCCCTATCCGGCTACTCACCGCGAAGCAGAGGATTCGATGCAGCTCAGCCTGCGCTGGGCGCAGCGCAGCAAGACTGAATTCGACCGGCTGCGCGGCCCCGAAGACAAGCAGCCGGTGCGGAATGCCCTGTTCGGCATCATCCAGGGCGGCATGTATGAAGACCTGCGTGACATCTCGCTCAACGGGCTCACCGACATCGGCTTCGACGGTTATGCCATCGGCGGACTTTCCGTAGGCGAACCGAAGGAAGACATGCTGCGCATCCTTGCCCACACAGCGCCCAGAATGCCGCAGGACAAACCGCGTTACCTGATGGGCGTCGGCACGCCGGAAGACCTGGTCGCTGCCGTATCCGCCGGGGTGGATATGTTCGACTGTGTCATGCCTACCCGCAACGCGCGCAACGGCTGGCTGTTCACCCGCCATGGCGATATCAAACTGAAAAACGCGCGCCACAAGACTGACACCGGCCCGCTGGACGCCGACTGTTCATGCTACACCTGCCGCAATTTCAGCCGTGCCTATCTGCATCATCTGCACCGGCTGGGCGAGATTCTCGGCGCCCGCCTCAACACCATCCACAACCTGCATTACTACCAGGAGTTGATGGCAGGCATGCGCAGCGCGATCGAACAGGGCAAGTTCGCCGAATTTGTCGCAGAATTCAAGCGCCAGCGCAACAGTCTATGCTAGAATTTTGCGATTGTTTTTCTGATTTTTTCGTATTCTCAAGAAAGGTTTAACGTGTTCATCAGCTCCGCTTACGCCAATGCTTCCGCCGCTGCAGCCTCCCCAGACTGGACCAGCTTTCTCCCCCTCATCATCATTTTCGTGCTGTTCTGGTTCATGCTGATCCGCCCGCAAATGAAACAGGCAAAACAACATCGCGCCATGGTCGCCGCCCTGCAGAAAGGTGATGAAGTCACCGTCGCCGGCGGCATCGTCGGCAGGATTACAAAAGTGAGCGATGATTTCGTCGATGTCGAAATCGCCCCTGAAATCAACATTCATGTGCAAAAACATTCCGTACAGGCGCTGCTGCCCAAGGGCACGATCAAGGCACTGTAAGCATCGTCCGTCGGGACTGAACCATACATCCGTGATTCAGTCCCTGTCGCCAATCGAATTTACCCGAGCCGCATCATGAACCGCTATCCCTTATGGAAATACCTGCTGGTCGGCATCAGCCTGATTCTGGCAATCGTCTACTCGCTACCCAACGTTTTCGGCGAATCACCCGCCGTCCAGATCAGCACTTCGAAAAACCATGTGCAGATCGATACCAACCTGCTGGAACGCGTGGAAGAAGGTCTGAAACAGGAAGGCATCGCTTACGACGCCATCTACCTTGACGCCAGCGGCATCAAGGTACGTTTTGCCAACCCGGATACGCAGATCAAGGCCAAGGATGTGCTCGGCCAGATGCTGGGCTCCGACTACGTCATTGCACTCAACCTGCTGTCGGAATCGCCAAGCTGGCTCACCAGCATCGGTGCGTTGCCGATGTATCTGGGCCTGGACTTGCGCGGCGGTGTGCATTTTCTGCTCGAAGTCGATATGAATGCTGCGCTGACGCAGGCAGCGGAACGTTATGTCGGTGATTTCCGCAGTGCTTTCCGCAAGGACAAGATCAGCTATCAGGGCATTTCGCGCGAAGGCCAGACAGTGCAGATCCGCTTCACCAGCGCGGGAGAAATCGCCAAGGCGGAGCGCATCATCAACCGCGACTTCCCCGACCTGACCATCAAGGAAACCGTCAGCGGCAGCGAAACCATTGTTACTGCCAGCCTGAGCCCGGTAGCGCAGAAACGCATTCAGGATTTTGCCCTGAAGCAGAACATACAAACCCTGCACAACCGCATCAACGAGCTTGGCGTAGCCGAGCCGATTATCCAGCAACAGGGTGCCAACCGCGTTGTCGTTCAGCTTCCCGGCGTACAGGACACCGCCAAGGCGAAGGAAATCCTCGGCCGTACCGCCACGCTGGAAATCCGCATGGTCGATGAAGAGAAAAGCGATGCCGTGACACTGGAAAACGCCTCCAAGGGCCAGGCGCCGTTCGGTACCGAATTCTTTATTGACCGTAACGGCCAGCCGCTGCTGGTTAAAAAGAGCGTAGTACTGACCGGCGACTACATTACCGATGCCGGCCCTGGCCTTGACCAGCAATCCGGCGGCTCGGTCGTACATGTCACACTGGACGGCCGTGGCGCCGGGATTTTCAAGCAGGTTACGCGCGAAAACGTCGGCAAGCGTATGGCAATTCTGCTGATCGAACGCGGTGAAGCCGAAGTCATCACCGCGCCTGTCATCCGCGAAGAAATCGGCGGCGGCCGCGTCCAGATCTCCGGCATGGCCAACATCAAGGAAGCCACCGATGTCGCGCTGCTCTTGCGCGCCGGTGCGCTGGCCGCACCGATGGACATCATCGAGGAACGCACCGTCGGCCCCAGCATGGGTGAAGAAAACATCAAACGCGGCATGAACTCGGTACTTTGGGGCTTTGCCGCCATTGCGATTTTCATGATCGCCTACTACATGCTGTTCGGCACGGTTTCCGTGCTGGCGCTCGGCATCAACCTGCTGCTGTTGGTGGCGATTCTCTCGATGCTGCAGGCGACGCTCACGCTACCCGGCCTCGCCGCTGTAGCGCTGACGCTGGGTATGGCGATTGACGCCAACGTGCTGATCAACGAGCGCATCCGCGAAGAGCTGCGCAACGGCAACACGCCGCAAGCCTCGATTCACGCTGGCTACAGCCGTGCCTGGGATACGATTCTGGACTCCAACGTCACCACACTGATTGCCGGTCTGGCGCTGTTCATGTTCGGCTCCGGCCCGGTCAAGGGCTTTGCCGTGGTGCACGTGCTGGGCATCCTGACTTCGATGTTCAGTGCAGTTCTCGTCTCGCGTGCGATCGTCAACGGCATTTACGGTTACCGCCGCAAGCTGACCAAACTCTCGATCGGCTAGCAAACCTTCTAGGCTTGATACTTCAAATAACAGCTTCAGTTTAGATAGAGCATAACTATGGAATTTTTCCGGATCAAAAAAGATATTCCTTTCATGAGCTACGGCCGACTGACAACGGCCATCTCGCTCATCACTTTCCTGCTGGCGATTTATTTTCTCGCCGTGCGCGGATTGAATCTTGGGGTCGATTTCACCGGCGGCACCATGATGGAGGTCAGCTACCCGGAACCCGCCAAAATCGCTGAAATCCGTACCGCAGTTCAAAGTGTCGGCTTGAGCGACGTCACCGTGCAGAACTTCGGCACCAGCCGGGATGTGCTGATCCGCCTGCCGGTAAAGGAAGGCGTAACAACAGCCCAGCTCTCGGAAGAAGTCATGGCCGCACTCCGCGCCGCCGACAGTTCCGTAGTGATGAATCGCGTTGAATTCGTCGGCCCGCAGGTTGGTCAGGAGCTCTATGAAAACGGCGCGCTGGCCTTGCTGCTGGTCAGTATCGGCATCATGCTCTACCTGTATTTCCGCTTCGAGTGGCAATTCGCGCTGGCCGCCATCATCGCCAACTCACATGACGTCATCATCATTCTCGGCTTCTTTGCATTCTTCCAGTGGGAATTCAACCTCACCGTGCTGGCCGCCGTGCTCGCGGTTCTCGGCTACTCGGTGAATGAATCGGTCGTGGTGTTCGACCGTATCCGCGAAAATTTCCGCAAGATGCGCAAGGCACTACCAAAAGAAGTGATCGATAACGCCATTACCCGCACCATGTCGCGTACCATCATCACCCACTTCTCGACCCAACTGATGGTGCTTTCCATGCTCATTTTCGGCGGCGAGGTTTTGCACAACTTCTCCCTCGCGCTGACTATCGGCATTCTGTTCGGCATTTATTCTTCCGTACTGGTCGCCAGCCCCATCGTGCTGTTCCTCGGCGTATCGCGCGAAACTTTTGTTTCCTCCGAGAAGAAACCGGTCGAAGAAGAGGCCATGCCGTGAGCCCGCGACATTCTTGACAAGCAAGGGTCTGAGCACCGACACTAGCAACGTCTCTTAACTTTACAACACCCCTTGGACCAGATCCCCTTATCGATGCAGCTTGGCGCACTCGCCATGCTGCTTCTGATTTCCGCATTCTTTTCAGTTTCTGAAACCAGCCTGATGTCGGTCAACCGTTACCGGTTACGCCATCTGGCGAAAGACGGCCATCGCGGCGCGCGCCTGGCAGTCTCCCTGCTCAACAAGACCGACAAGCTGCTCGGTATGATCCTGCTCTGCAACAATCTAGCCAATGCCGCATCGGCCACGCTGGTCACGGTCATCAGCATCAATCTGTTCGGCGAGGGCGAAATCGTCCTGATGTCGGCAACCCTTACTGTCACGTTTGCGATTCTGGTCTTCAGCGAAATCTCGCCCAAGGTTTTTGCCGCTGCGCACTCGGAAAAACTCGCGCTGTTCTGCAGTTATATCCTTTATCCCTTGCTCAAGCTGACTACGCCCGTGGTCTGGTTCGTCAACCTGTTCGTGCAGAGCCTGCTGCGGCTGCTGGGAATCAAGGTCAATTTTGCCGAAGCCAGCCATAGCATCTCGATGGAAGAGCTGCGCAGCATCGTGCTGGATGCCGGCAGCTATATTCCGAAAAAACACCGGGCGATCCTGCTCAATCTGTTCGATCTTGAAAAAATCACCGTCGACGATGTCATGACCGCACACACCCAGATCGAAGCCATCAATTTCGACAATCCGCTGGAATCGATCCTGCAGCAGCTCTCCACCAGCCATCACACCAGGCTGCCGGTCAAGCAAGGCCCGAACGAGGAAATCATCGGCATACTGCACATCCGCAAGGCGATGAACCAGTTGCGGGACGGCGAACTCGACATGGAAGCGCTGCGCGAAATCATTACCGAACCCTACTTCATTCCGTCCGGAACCCCGCTCTACACGCAGATGCAACAGTTCCAGGAGAAAAAACAGCGCATTGCGCTGGTCGTTGACGAATACGGTGAACTGAAAGGTCTGATCAGCCTCGAAGATATACTGGAGGAAGTGATCGGTGACTTCACCACACAATCTCCGCTGCGCACGAGTACTTACCGGCAGGAAGAAGACGGCAGCTGGATTGTCGACGGCAGCAGCCATCTGCGCGACCTCAACAGAAAACTGGAACTGGACCTACCGCTGGATGGCCCGAGAACGCTGAACGGATTGATCCTGGAACATTTTGAAGATATCCCGGAACCCAATACCAGCTTCAAAATCGGCGAACACCGGCTCGAAGTCTTGCAGACCCAGGACAGGATCGTCAAAAGCGTTCGTATCCATCCTTGAATGCGTCACCACCACTGGCTCGGGAAGGTGGATAACCCTGCCGGTTTCAGGCTTGAAATTTTCCTGATTAAGCTCAAAATAGAACTGACATATGGCTAACACCCGGCATCAAGACAGCGTAATATCCGAGACGAGGACGGCGAAGCCGAAGCCGCCTGCGATGTACAAGGTCATTTTGCTGAACGACGATTACACCCCGATGGAATTCGTTGTTGATGTGATACAGCGTTTTTTTGGCAGGACGCGTGAACAAGCTACGCAGATCATGCTCAAAGTTCATACGGAAGGCGCGGGCGTATGCGGGGTATACCCGCACGACATCGCCGAAACCAAGATGAATCAGGTGCTGCAGCACGCGCAGCAGCACCAGCATCCGCTGCAATGTGTCATGGAAATGGCTTGAAAATTCGCAACCCGCCACCAGACAAGGTCGTCACCGGATTTTGAAGCAGCAGAGCAGTACCCCGTCATTCAAGTTTTAACGTGCAAGGTGCCCAAAATGATAGCGCAAGAATTAGAAGTTTCCCTCCACATGGCTTTTATGGACGCCCGCCAGAAGCGCCATGAACTGATCACTGTGGAACACCTGTTGCTGGCGATGATCGACAATCCGACAGCAGCCGATGTATTGCGCTCCTGTGGCGCCAACCTGGACAACCTGCGCACGGAACTCAACAACTACATCGAAGAACATACGCCGGTCGTCGGCGGTACCGACGAAGTCGATACGCAGCCCACGCTGGGCTTTCAACGCGTCATCCAGCGTGCAATCCTGCATGTACAATCTTCCGGCAAGAAAGAAGTGACCGGTGCCAACGTCCTGGTCGCCATCTATGGCGAAAAAGACTCGCACGCCGTGTTCTTCCTGCACCAACAAGGCATCACCCGTCTGGATGTGGTCAATTTCATCTCTCACGGCGTTGCCAAGATGGCCGACGGCACTACCAAGCGTGCCGAATCGGAACAGGAACCCGAGGCAGAAGCCTCACCGGCCGGGGCACTGGAAAGCTACACCCTGAACCTCAACCAGCAGGTGGCCGCCGGCAAGATCGACCCGCTGATAGGCCGCGCGCTCGAAATCGAACGTGTAATCCAGACCCTGTGCCGCCGCCGCAAGAACAATCCTTTGCTGGTCGGCGAAGCCGGCGTCGGCAAGACTGCGATCGCCGAAGGACTGGCGCGCAGGATTGTTGAAGGCAATGTGCCGGAGGTGCTGGAAAACTCCGTTATCTATTCCCTCGACATGGGTGCGTTGCTGGCAGGCACCAAGTACCGCGGCGACTTTGAACAGCGCCTGAAGGCGGTGATGAAGAAGCTCTCAGAGCAACCCAACGCGATTCTGTTCATCGACGAAATTCATACCCTGATCGGCGCCGGATCGGCCAGCGGCGGCACACTGGATGCTTCCAACCTGCTCAAGCCCGCGCTTTCCAACGGCACGCTGAAATGCATAGGCGCAACCACCTATCAGGAATACCGCGGCATCTTCGAAAAAGATCACGCACTCTCGCGCCGCTTCCAGAAAGTCGATGTGACCGAGCCCAGCGTTGTTGAAACGGTAGAAATTCTCAAGGGTCTGAAATCGCGTTTTGAAGACCACCACAAGGTCAAATACTCAGCCAGCGCGCTGACCACGGCGGCCGAGCTTTCGGCCAAGTACATCAACGACCGCCACCTGCCCGACAAGGCTATCGACGTCATCGACGAGGCAGGCGCAGCACAGCGCATCCTGCCGAAATCAAAGCAGAAGAAAGTCATCGGCAACAAGGAGATCGAAGACATCATCGCCAAGATCGCGCGGATTCCGCCGAAGAACATCAGCAGCGATGACCGCACCGCGCTGAAAACGCTGGACCGCGACCTGAAATCGGTCGTCTTCGGCCAAGACAAGGCCATCGACGTGCTGGCCGCCGCCATCAAAATGGCACGCAGCGGTCTCGGCAATACGCAGAAACCGATCGGCGCCTTCCTCTTCTCCGGCCCCACCGGCGTCGGCAAGACCGAAGTTGCCCGCCAGCTGGCCTATACGCTCGGCATCGAGCTGATCCGTTTCGACATGTCGGAATACATGGAACGCCATGCCGTCTCACGCCTCATCGGCGCGCCGCCGGGTTACGTCGGCTTCGACCAGGGCGGCCTCTTG
>JBEDHT010000051.1:0-9157 GCA_041174025.1 Pseudomonadota bacterium | reverse complement strand
CGCGCTGCTCTCGTCAAGCAAACTGACAATTTCCTTGGCTGTTTCACGTTCGGTTTTCATTGATTCATCCTCTATCGTCGTCCATTCATCAATGGCTGTTCAATAGGAGTCAAGCTATCCTTAGCATCGTTGTTACAAGCGTGGTTTGGAAAAACCATATCTTTCCAGGGCTGAAGCGAGTGTATGTACGGCGCGGGAACAGTGTGTTTTCACACTACCTTCCGAACACCCCATGGTGGCCGCGGTTTCGGCCACATCCATATCTTCCCAGTAACGCAAAATAAAGGCCTCACGTTGACGTGCGGGCAACTTAGCAATGGCGGCTTCGATAATCGCCATCGTCTGCCTGCGCTGAAGCTCGGCTTCCGGCTGATCGGTATCATTGTCGGGGTCACCCCCGAGAATTTCAAGCGGGTCGGTCTCATCGTCGTCATTGCCACTGCCGAACGATGAAAACAACGTAGTCCACAGATTACGCACTTTCTGCCGACGCCAGAAATCCCTCATGGTGTTTTGCAGGATACGCTGAAACAGCATCGGATACTCGCTCACCGGGCGGTCAGGATACTTCTCGGACAGCTTCATCATGGCGTCCTGCACAATATCGAGCGCTGCATGGTCATCACGCACGGCATAGGCCGTCTGCTTGAACGCGCGACGTTCTACTTGGGCGAGAAAATCCGAAAGTTCTTGTGGGCTTGCCATTCAGGTCTGATCAGAATTCGTTATTGTTCAGCTTCATATTGACTGATTGTAGCGGCCTTATACTCCTGCAGGCGGCGCGGGCCTTTGGTTTCGAGTATATCAGGTTTGTATTTTGTCTCTGACCGGGATTTAGCTACAATCGTTTCAATACATTTTAATATACACACAATGGCCAAACTGATTCTCATCGCAATTGCACTGTGGCTGATCATCATCGTGCTCAAGCGCTACCGCAAAGGCGTGGATGAACAGGATCAGGTTTCCCGCAAGGATCAGATGACCGCAGAAAGCATGGTGCAATGTGCCTATTGCGGCGTGCATATTCCCGAAAGCGACAGCCTCAAGGCGCGCGGCCACCACTTCTGTTGCCAGGCACATATGGACGCGCCCGAAGATGTCAGCCGCGACTGATTCGGCACTTCTTCGCTTGATGCCGAGCGCCTATTGGCGCTCGATGCGTTTTTCCCACCTCTATCGGTTCATCATCGCCTGTGGGCTCACCGCCTACTATTATTTCTGGCAGGCACAGCTCTGGCATGCCAATTTCGACAACAAGCTCTATCTGAAGCTGGCGCTTACCTATCTTGTTTTCAGCATCATCGCTGCAATGCTGAGCTGGCTCAAGATCAGCTTGCTGGACCGTCGGCTGACCTTCATCGCGATTGTCGATATCGGTTTCATCGTTACGATGATTTATGCTGCCGGCGGGCTGGAAAGCGGCCTCGGGCTGTTACTGGTGCTGGCCATCACTTCGGCCAGCTTCTTCAGCGATGGCCGTCTTGCCCTGTTCTATGCTGCAGTGGCTACCATTGCCTTGTTGCTGGAGCAATCCTACCAGTTCATCACCTGGACGCAGTACAACGTCGATTACACGCATGCCGTGATGCTGAGCCTGAGCTGCTTCGCTACGGCATGGCTTGCGCACAGCCTTTCCAGGCGCACGATACAAAGCGAGGCACTGGCATCGCAGCGCGGCATAGACCTGGAAAACATGGCGCAAATCAATCAGCTCATCACGGAAGAAATGCAGGATGGCATTCTCGTGGTCGACAAGGATTTCAAGATCAGGCACCACAACGCGCAAACCGATGAACTGCTGGGCTCAGCGCAACCGGACGCCATCTTGCTGGCGCAATATGCGCCAGAAGTCGCCGGACTTCTGCAGCGCTGGATGGATAACGAAGACCAGTTCAAGATCAGCGGCGCCCCGCAGAAATTGAGATTGAATGACCGCGAGCTGCGCTTGCGCCTGATGCCTGTCGGCAGCCAGCGACAGGAGGGCGCCGTGATTTTCATCGAGGACTGGAGCCAGTTCCAGCTGCAGGCGCAACAGATGAAGCTGGTAGCGCTGGGGCGGCTGACCGCCAACATCGCTCACGAAATCCGCAATCCGCTGAGCGCTATCAGCCATGCCAGCCAGCTGTTGCAGGAGGAGGAAACCAAAGACCCGGCCATCCGCCGCATGCTTGAAATCATCAGCGACAACGTCACCCGGCTCGACCAGATCGTCAAGGATGTGCTGGAGTTGAACCGGCGCGACCGCACCCAGCAGGAACTGATCGCGCTGGAAAAATTCCTGCAGGACTTTCACATGCAGTTCTGCCTGACAGAAAAGATTCCGGAGGCCGGTTTCAACATCCGGCTGCCTGACCATGCCGAGCGCATTCTCTTTGACCGGCGTCATCTCAACCAGATACTGTGGAACATATGTCGCAACGGCTGGCGTCACAGCCGGCAATTGGCCGGCAGCCTGACCTTGTCGGTGACTTCTTCCAGCGATGGTCTTGAAATTGCCGTTTGCGATGATGGTCCCGGCGTGGCTGATGACATCATCCCGCACCTGTTCGAACCCTTTATCACCAGCGAGTCGACCGGCACCGGTCTGGGGCTGTATATTGCCCGTGAACTCTGTGAAGCCAATGACGCAAGAATTCAGTACAAGAAAACCGCTGGCAGCAGTATGTTTGTGATTCATTTGAAAAGGCAATCGACACAATGACATCGAGCCCCACATGCCTGATCGTCGATGACGAAACCGATATCCGCGAGCTGCTGGTACTGACGCTGGAGCGCATGGGCATCGAGACACACACGGCAGCCTGCGTGACTGATGCCAAGCACATGCTGACCCAGCGCGACTATGCACTTTGCCTGACCGACATGCGCATGCCGGACGGCGATGGACTGGAATTGGTACGGCACATCAATACCAGCCACCCCGGGCTGCCGGTCGCCGTCATTACCGCTTACGGCAGCGCTGAAAATGCCGTCTCGGCATTGAAGGCAGGCGCTTTCGATTACCTCAGCAAACCCATATCGCTCAACCAGTTGCGTCCGCTGGTGCAATCCGCGCTCAAGCTGTCGGACCCCGACGTCGCCGATCTCGGCGGTCTCGACATGATCGGCGTTTCCGCCGCGATAAGCCAGGTACGGCAAATGATCGAAAAACTGGCAAGAAGCCAGGCACCGGTCTACATCAGCGGCGAGTCAGGTAGCGGCAAGGAGCTGGCGGCAAGACTGATCCATCTGCAGAGTTCGCGCCGCGAAGCGCCATTCGTCGCCATCAACTGCGGCGCCATTCCGGAAAACCTGATGGAGAGCGAGTTCTTCGGTTACAAGAAAGGGGCTTTTACCGGCGCCAATCAGGATAAACCAGGGCTGTTTCATGCTGCCAAAGGCGGCACGCTTTTTCTCGATGAAGTGGCCGACCTGCCGCTGCTGATGCAGGTCAAATTGTTGCGCGCGATTCAGGAAAAAAAGGTTCGCATGGTCGGCGACAGCCATGAAGAAGGCACGGATGTCCGCATCATCAGCGCTACGCACCGCAATCTTGGCGAGATGATGGAGAACGGCCTGTTCAGACAGGACCTCTATTACCGGCTCAACGTGATCGAACTGAGAATGCCGCCCTTGCGCGAAAGGCCGGAAGATATTCCGCCGCTCGCCCAGTCGCTGATGGCCAAGCTTTGCCGCAACTCCAGCACGCCGCAACCGGCACTCTCCGCCGAGGCGCTCGCCCTGCTCAAGCAATATGCTTTTCCCGGCAATGTGCGTGAACTGGAAAACATACTGGAAAGAGCCATGGCGCTCTGTGATGGCGAGACCATCACCGGCGGCGATTTGCTGCTGGAAACCATGCAAGCCGCTGATCTGCAGGTCATCCCGCAAGGCAACAACGAACTGCCCTTGCCCGAATATCTGGAGAATATCGAGAAAACCGCGATCCTCAACGCGCTGGAAAAAACCGGCCAAAACAAAACGGAAGCAGCGAGATTGCTCGGCGTCAGTTTCAGGACCCTGCGCTACCGTTTGTCGAAACTGGGGCTGGGCAAAGAGCATGATGATTGACAGCGCAGGTCTGCACACGCAAGCGCAGTTTATCGCCTCACCCAACTGCGACGAACGGCCGGACACGCCCGTTTCTCTTGTTGTCATCCACAATATCAGCCTGCCACCGGGCGAATATGGCGGCAACGGTATTATCGAACTGTTCACCAACCGGCTCGATCCGGCTGCGCATCCTTACTACGCAGAAATCCATCAGCTCAGGGTCTCGTCCCACTTTCTCATCCGGCGCGATGGCAGTCTGCTGCAATTCGTGCCATGCTGCATGCGGGCATGGCATGCAGGGGCGTCGAACTGGCAGGGACGTGAACGCTGCAATGATTTTTCTGTCGGAATTGAACTGGAAGGCAGCGACCACGAGCCGTTTGAAGAAGCGCAGTACGTCAGGCTGCAGCAGTTGATTGCAGCGTTGAAGTCAGCCTACCCGATTACAGCCGTCGCCGGGCACTCCGATATCGCCCCCGGCCGCAAGACTGATCCGGGGCCTTTTTTTGACTGGTCAAGAATTGCCGGTATTTAAAGCGTGTTCACTCAAAAAAATCATCAGAAAAATCACGGTTCTCAGCTTTAGAAAGTCACACATCATGCCAAGAGTCAGTTCTATCCATTATTTGCTGATTGCCTGTTGCGCACTCACGCTGGCCGCTTGCGGCAAGACTGAAAAGAAAGAAGAAATGCCGCCGATGGCCACACTGGTCAGCGTAGCCACGGCAGAAACCCTCAGGCTGGAAATCCGTGAAGAAACCGTCGGCACCCCTGGAAGGGCTGATCGACCCGACCATCTCAGCCGAAGTTGCCGCGCGAGTGCTGAGCGTTGCAGCAAGGCCGGGGCAAGCCGTGAAAAAGGGCGATGTGCTGGTATTGCTCGATCCAACCGATCTCGCATTGCAGCGGCGCGAAGCGCAGGCAGAAGTGGGGCGCATCGAAGCCTTGCTGGAAAACCAGCAGCGCACGCTGGAACGCAATCAAGCACTGGTCGAAAAGAACTTCATCTCGAAAAACGCGCTGGATGATGTAAGCACGCAAAAATCCGTGCTGAGGAATCAACTGGAGGCAGCGCGCATCCGCCTTGCCAGTATCGAGCACACCGGCAGCAAAACGCGAGTCGTGGCGCCCGTCGACGGCATCATCGAGAAGCAGATCGTATCGCCCGGCGATTTTGTCACCATCGGCTCGCCGTTGATGCAGATCATCAGCAACCAGCGCCTGCGCGCGCACTTGCCTTTCCCCGAGCGGGTAGCGTCGAAAATCCGGCCGGGGCTCAAAGTACGCATGACAACGCCGACTTCAGGCGAGGAAGTCATCAGCGAAGTGCGTGAAATGAAAGCACTGATCGGTGAAGGCAACCGGGCCATCGACGTGATGGCCGATGTTGTCGGTCAGCAGGACTGGCAGGCAGGCGCCAGTGTCAACGGCATCGTTGTGCTGGGAGAAACCGAAGCCGTGGTGGTGCCGGAACAGAGCGTGGTACTGCGCCCGGCAGGCGATGTAGTCTACGTGATCAAGGACGACAAGGCCGAGCAAAGAGTGGTGCGAGCCGGCCTGCGACAGGAAGGCAAGGTCGAAATCATTTCCGGCATTGCGGCCGGAGAAGTGGTCGCAGTCGATGGTGCATCATTCCTCACCGACCAGGCTGCAGTCAGCATACAGGGGCAAAAATCCGGCGATACTGAAACACCGGCGCAAGCGGACGCCGCATCATGACCTTGCCCGAAATTTCCATCAAACGCCATGTGCTGGCGTGGATGCTGTCCGGCCTGCTGGTGTTATTGGGCCTGATCAGTTATCAGCGCATCGGTGTCGACCGCTTCCCGTTCATCGAATTTCCGGTATTGTCCGTCACCACCAATCTGGTCGGCGCCAATCCCGACATCATCGACGCCAGCGTCACCAGCGTGATCGAAACTGCGGTCAACACCACGCCCGGCATCGAACACATACAGTCGTCCTCCTCACCCGGGGTTTCGGTCGTCACCATTACCTTTGCGCTCGACAAGGATATCGACGTTGCCTACAGCGAGGTGCAATCCAAGGTCAGCCAGATTCTGCGCCGGCTGCCGGACGATGTGGAGCCGCCCATCCTGCGCAAGGTCGAGACCAACGCCTCGCCCATCATGTGGCTGGGCCTGCGCGGCGACCGCACCCAGCAACAGCTCAACCTCTACGGCCTCAATGTCATCAAGAAGAAACTGGAGACGATCGAAGGGGTCGGTGAAGTCCGGCTCGGCGGCAGGCGCGACCGTCGTATCCGCATCAACGTGATCCCCGAGCGCATGGCCGCATACAACATTGTTGCCGGCGATCTGATCAGCGCCTTCGAGAACGAACACGTGCAGTTGCCGGGGGGCTTCCTCGTCGGCCAGAAAGCTGAACAACTGGTCAAGCTCGACCTCGAATACCACAACCTGCGCGATCTGTCGGAAATGATCGTCACTTACCGCGACGGTTCGCCGATCCGGCTGAAGGACATCGCCGAACTTGAAGACGGCCTCGAAGACCAGCGCCAGCTCGCCCACTACAACGGCGAACCGACCGTAGGCATCGGCATTGTCAAAGTCGCCAACGCCAACACGGTCGCCATCATCGATACCGTGAAAAAGCGGCTGGATGAAGAAATCCGCCCGAGTCTGCCGCCAGGCATGACACTGGATGTATCAACCGATGACTCCATTTTCATCAAGGAAATCGTCAGCGCATTGCAGGAGCATCTGATCGAAGGCACGTTGCTGGCGGCGCTGATAGTGTGGATATTCCTGCGCTCGTTGCGTTCGACCCTGATCATCGCCACCGCCATTCCCGTTTCTCTGCTCGGTGCGGTTGCAGTGATGTACTTCTCCGGCTTCACCTTCAACACCATGACCTTGCTGGCGCTGCTGTTGCTGATCGGCGTCGTTGTCGACGATGCCATTGTGGTTCTAGAGAATATTCATCGCCATCTCGAAATGAAAATGGTGATCAAGCACGACCAGGCGGAAAATGCGCCGCCTGTGGCAGAAGAATCCGCACCGGCATCGCCACGTCTGCCCGGCATGCCTGACCCGGTTGCCGTTGCCGCCGCCATCAGCGGCAGCCGCGAAGTGGCCTTTGCCGTGGTCGCAGCAACACTGTCGCTGGTCTGTATTTTTGCGCCGGTCATTTTCATGGACGGCATCGTCGGCCAGTTCTTCGAATCTTTTGCCGTCGTCGTCACTTTCGGCGTACTGGTGTCGCTGTTTGTCTCACTGACGCTGACCCCCATGCTGTGTTCGCGCTACCTGAGGATCGAAGCCCGCCACGGGCGGCTTTATCACCGGCTGGACAATTTCTTCCAGCATCTGGATCACTTTTATGCAAAAAGCCTGACCTGGACGCTGGCGCACCGCTGGAAGGTGGTATTCGCGACGCTGCTGATCGTATTGTCCAGCGTTTTCCTGTTTGCCCAGGTGAACAAGGAGTTTGTGCCGCAATCGGATGAAGGCCGTTTCGTCATCTCGTTCAAGACGCCGCTTGGCTCCAGCATCGAATATACGGAAACCCGCCTCAAGCTGATCGAGGACGTACTGGCCGGCTACCACCCGGACGAAATTGCCAGCTACTTCACCACCATCGGCTTCGGCGCACAGGGCCAGGTCAACAAGGGTTATGCCAATATCCGCCTGCAGGAAAGAAAGGATCGCAAGCTGAGCCAGCAGGCGCTGATGCAACGCATCAAGGAGCAACTCGACCAGATTCCCGGCGTGCGGGCATTTCCGGCACCGGTCGCCATTGTCGGCGGCCAGCGTTCGGAAAAACTGCAGTTCAATCTTTCCGGACAGAACCTTGAGCAGGTCGGCACACTGGCAAAAGCCATGCAGCAGCGGCTTTCCAGCATGCCCGGCATGGGCAAGGTCGACGTCGACATCGAACTCGACCTGCCGCAGCTGGTGATGACACTGGATCGCGTGCGTGCTGCCAGCATGGGCATCACCGCGCGCGATGTAGCGACCGCCATCAACCTCTACAGCGGCGGCATCGACGTCGCCAGCTTCAACGACGAGCCGGGGGACGGCCAGCGCTACAATATCCGCATCAAGGCGAGGGAAGGCAGCCTGACGCAAACGGATGATCTGAAGAAAATCTACCTGCGCAGCATGTCGGGCGAGATGGTGAGACTGGATGCCATCGTCAGCTTCAAGCAATCGCTCGGGGCCGCCGTGATCGGTCGCTTCGACCTGCAGTATGCCGCCACCATGTACGCCAGTCCGACCATCCCGCTCGATCAGGCCGTGGCCAATGTCAACCGCGTGGCAACGGAAATCCTGCCGCCCGGCTATACCATCCGGCTCGCGGGTGAGGCGGAAGAGATGGAGAAGACGACACGCAACATGATCTTCGTCTTCGCGCTCGCCCTGGTGCTGCTCTCTATGGTGCTGGCAAGCCAGTTCAATTCTTTCCTGCAGCCGCTGATCGTGATGGTGGCGCAACCGCTGGCGATTATCGGCGGCGTGGTGGCGCTGCTGATCACCGGCAATTCGCTCAACATCTTCTCCATGATCGGCATGGTGCTGCTGATCGGCCTGGTAGCGAAGAACTCGATCCTGCTGGTTGATCTGACCAACCAGATGCGGGAAAAAGGCAGCGATATCGACAATGCCCTGCGCGTAGCCTGCCCCATCCGTCTGCGTCCGGTGCTGATGACCTCGCTGACCGTAATTCTGGCGTTGCTGCCGGCTGCGCTCGGCCTCGGCGCCGGGGCCGAAACCAACGGCCCGCTGGCGGTTGCGGTGATTGGTGGTATGGTGTCGTCTACGCTGCTGACCCTGATCGTCGTGCCCGCCGTTTATTCTCTTGCCATGCACGGCCAGGAGCGCTTGCAACGGGGCCGTTAGACACCCTCAAACATCGGGAGCCTCATCATGGATAATCGCGTCAAGCAATTGCTGGATCAGATTTCAGCGCTGGAAGACGAACTGCGCACGGCACTTGCCGAACAGCCCTCAGCCATGTTCTTCCAGATCAGGGGCAAGCGGGTGGAGTTTGAAAAATCAGTGCGGGAAGCCCACCGAAAGCTGAAAACCGGCTTCTTTCAATGGCTGGTGAAGAACCGACCGCAAAACCTGATCACCGGCCCCATCATCTACGCCATGAT
>JBEDHT010000050.1:0-2777 GCA_041174025.1 Pseudomonadota bacterium | reverse complement strand
ATGTTGCCGAGATTGTGCTGCACGGCCGAGCGCTGGTTGTTGTCGCCCACTTCGGCCAGTTGCAGAAAGAGGATGGTCGCCTCCTTGAAGCGCTCGTTTTTGGCCAGCCAGTAGGCAGTGGCAAATTTGGCTTCATAACTCTGCCGGTCGGTGTCGGGCGTTTTTGCCGACAGAACTGCCCGGTTGAAAGCGGTGATCTGATCCATCCTGTTCCAGGCATAGGCTGCCGTCAGTGCGCTGGCGACTGCGACCAACGCCAGTGCCCAGGTGAGTTTTTTTGCGCTGAGTGCCATTACGCCGAGTGCCATGTGCGAACCTCCAGATATTTGACGCCGAGTAACAAGCCGATCATGAGCGCCGCCAGCATGAAACAGTGGCGTTTGTAGTGTTTGCCCGGAATTTTTTCCAGATAACTGATCGGCTTCTTTTCCTTTTGATTGATGTCGTTGATCGCGCGCTCCAGTGAAGTCGGATCATCCGCTTCGTAAGCGCTGAAAGGCGTTTTCAGAGTCTTGAAGTATTCATGCAGTTCGATCACCGGCGGCAACGCTTCGTCTTCCGGCGGTTTGTAGTTTTCGTCGAAGATACTGAGGCCGCCGGGCTGCTTCAGCACTATCCAGTAGAGACTGATTTCGAGCCGGTCCAGCCAGTCGCGCACGCGTTGTTGCACATCGGCGCTGACGCGGCCGGCGCCGTCGGAGACCAGTATGATCGCGCGCGAACCGGAGTTCGGCACTTTTTCGAACAAGCCTGCGCTGCTCGACAAGCCGCTGCCGATGTTGGTCTGGAACAGCGCCGCTCCAGCGGTGGCGCGCACGGCAGCGAGCACCGCCTCGCGGTTGTCGGTCAGCGGCAACACGTGCATGGCCGAGTTGCTGAAGGTGATCAACCCGATCATGTCGTTTTTGCGCTTGCTGATGAAATCGGTGATCAGGCGGCTGGCGGCTGCCGACTTGGTTTCCCCGACTTTGCCGCTCTGGCCTGCGCCCGAGAAAGGGTCATCCATGCTGGCGCTGCGGTCCAGCACCAGTGCAATCTGCGCGCCTACGCCGATTTTCTCGATCTGCTGTTCCGGTGTTTGTGGCCCGGCCAGCCCGAGCAGGATGAGCAGCAGCGCGATCACTGCCAGCAATTTGAGGAACAGTGCGACGATATTCGACAGCGGGTCGGCCGGCAGCATGGCGACCCAGGAATAGTTGCGGCTGTGCGTACGTTCCAGAAACAGCGGCAGCAATGCCAGCGGCAACAGCCACAATACAAACGGATGGGCAAAAATCATGGGTTCAGGCCTGTTTTTCCGGTCTCAGGCCGCGTTCGCAATCGCGGCAGCGGCGGCTGAACTTTTGTAGCCAGGCCAGCTGTTCGGCGGCAGTTTGCGCCGCCTGATGCTGTTCGAAAAAAGCCATGCGCGACAGCTCGAAGAAATGCGCGATGTCATCACGCATGCCGGAAAACACCGGCTTCTGCGCAAGCAGTTCATCCACGTTGTTGCTGAATACACTGTTGCCGCAAGACCGATTGAAAGCTTGGTGCACGCGTGTGAGCGCCAGTTTCAGGGTTTCATCATTGGCCGGCAGTTTGCTCAGTTTTTTCAGGTCGCGGCAGGCGCGGGCGAAAGGGCCGCCCATGCGCGGTAACCAGGCACGCATGCCGAGGATGTAGAGCAGGCCCAGCGCCGACAGCGCCAGCACTGCCAGCGCCAGCTTGAAGATGAGGTTTTCGCGCTCGCTGGTTTTCAGCATGGGGCCGCGCAGCGGGCTCATGTCAGTTTCCAGCTTCACTTCGCCGAACACGGCAATCGGCGAGATGCGGAAATTCCAGCTCGGGATGCGGAAGGAATAGACCTCATTGCCGCCCTGAATCCTGACGAACTCCGGCGGCAGTGCGGCAGGTTTGGCGACGACATTGCGGTCGAAAATCTGGTAGGTCAGATGCAAGGTATGCACCGTGCTGTCTGTCTTGTCTTCCGCGCTTTTTTTGATGTCACGCAATTCGATGCCGATAACCTGGCCTTGATAGCGCTTTTCGTAGCCGACAATGGGCAGTGAGGTGTCGAGCAGTTTGTAGGGTTTTTTGATTTCCAGCGTGACGACGCGGGTGATGAGGTCGCCGACGGTATAGCCGGAATCGCGCACGGGATCGACGATAGAGAGTTTGACCAGTTTTTCGTCGATCGGCGGTACGGGTTTCTCATCGGCCTGCAGATTAAAGCTGGCGATTGACAGCAGCAGGCTCAGCACCAGGGCGGCGGATGACAGGGTGAGTTTTTTCATATCGTCTGGGTGGTCATGATGGCATCAGGCAGCCACGTATTGGTGGAAGTAGTCGGTCAGCATATCGGCATCGTAGCCGTGTTCGATGAACAGGGGCGGCATGTCGAGACGCAGGAACAGCGCCTTGATGGCCTCGCGCCGGGCTTCGAAATGTTCGATGATGCGGTCACGGTATTGCTTGCGCAGGAACAGGGTGCGCTTTGCGCCGGTTTCCGGATCGGTGACGCTGGCGATACCGAACTCCGGCAGACTGCGGTATTCGGCCTCGTCCCACAGTACGACGGGGACAATATGGTGGCGCAACAGCAGCACCAGTGCTTCTTCCAGATCGGCCAGCGGCATGTGGAAATCCGATACCAGAAATACCAGCGAGCGTTCGCGCGGCAGAAAGCGCGAAACCTGCATCAGCCCTTTGCTGCCGACGGCGCGCGGGTGGTGCTCGCGCAGTTTGTCCGCCATCTCCAGCGCGTGATGCGGGCGGAAAGAAGGCGTGCAATGCCATGT
>JBEDHT010000049.1:0-4310 GCA_041174025.1 Pseudomonadota bacterium | reverse complement strand
ATCGCGATTTGCGCTATTTTCGATGGCATTTGTCGAGTTTGATACGTTACTTTTCCAAGTACGGGCTGTGTGGGTATCGACCAGCCGTCTAACTGGCTGGAGTTATCAAGGCCGATGCCCTGAGTGACGGCGGCAATGTTTGCCGGGAGTACAGCGGTTTACGTCACATGGTATGGCCTCCATGTGTGGGTGCCGATCAAGCGTTGAACAAGTTATCTTTTCAGGTTCTCTATGATAAAATCCGTGATTGATTTTGAATAAAAGACAAACCTTGACGTTCTGGAATTGTCGAAACTCGGGTATCGCCAGATGCACGTGTTCAGGGTGTTTGAGTCGATCGCTAATCAAACACGGTTTATGTTCTGAGAGATTTTTCTTTCATTTGAGCGAGAGCTGGCCTACAGGCTACAGTGATTGCAACACAATTATTACGATTTAAGGAATTCGTTACATGTCAGCAACTGTTGAAACCACTAGCAATCTCGGCCGCCGCATTACAGTAACGGTGCCGATGCAGCCCATCATCGACGAAGTCAATCAGCGCATCAGTCGCATCGCCCGCACAGCCAAGCTGGCCGGTTTCCGTCCCGGCAAGGTGCCGTTGAGGATGGTTGAGCAGCAGTACGGCGCACAGGTGCGTGATGAGGTTCTTTCCAGTACGGTTGAGCGCACGTTTACTGATGCAATCGAAGAGAACAAGCTGCGTGTGGCCGGTTTCCCTGATATTCAGCATAAGCCTTTCGGCGAGGTGGTTGAAGAGTTCGAATACACTGCGACATTCGAGATTTTTCCTGAGGTGGTGATCGGCGATCTGAGCAAGGTCAAGGTTGAGCGCCCGACGCTGGAGCTGAGCGAGGCCGATGTGAAGAAGACAGTTGACGTACTGGTCAAGCAGCGTGCGACCTTTGAGCCGGTCAAACGCGCGGCCAAGAAGGGCGACAAGGTGAGTATTTCCCTGACGGCTTCGATCGATGGCGAACAGGTTGAGAGCACCGGTGATCAGTCGATTGATCTGATTCTGGGCGAAGGTGGCCGTTACCCCGAGTTCGACGAGAATCTGGCCGGTAACAAGGCTGGCAGCGAAAAAACCTTTGAAATCGCTTATCCGGCAGATCACAAGCCTGAACAACTGGCCGGCAAAACCGTGGTTTACCAGGTCAAGTTCAACGGCGTCGAGCAGGCTAAACTGCCTGCAGTTGATGCAGAATTTGCCCGCAGTCTTGGTGTCGAAGATGGTGATGTCGAGAAAATGTATGCCGAGATCAAGGTCAGCCTCGGTCAGGAAGTCGATAAGCGCGTCAAGGCAAGGTTGAAGGATCAGGTGTTCAATGCGCTGATCGAGAATATTGAGGTGGAACTGCCCAACGCGCTGGTGAATGTTGAAATCAACCGCCAGATGGAAATGACCAAACACAATCTGCAACAGCGCGGCATTGATGTCAGCAATGTGACACTGGAGCCTGCAATGTTTGAAGAGCAGGCCAAGCGCGCCACCAAGCTGCGTCTGATCCTGCAGGAAATCGTGATTCAGAACCAGTTGCAGGCTACGCCGGAGCAGGTCAGGGCGATGGTTGACCAGTTCGGCCAGAGCTTTGAGCGTCCTGAAGATGTGGTGCGCTGGTACTATGCAGACCCCAAGCGTCTGGATGAGCCCGCCGCGCTGGCGACAGAAGAAAATGTCGTGAATTGGGTGCTGGAGAATACCAAGGTCAGCAACAAGAAATTCAAGTTCGACGAATTGATGGGAAACGCTTAAATGACCATGAATACTGAGTGGGATCCGAAGAATTTGGGCTTGATCCCGATGGTGGTCGAGCAAAGCGGTCGCGGTGAACGCTCTTATGACATTTACTCGCGCCTGCTGAAGGAGCGCGTGGTGTTTCTGGTCGGCCCTGTCAACGACATGACCGCCAATCTGGTGGTGGCGCAGTTGCTGTTTCTCGAGGCGGAAAATCCGGACAAGGACATTTCCTTTTACATCAACTCACCGGGCGGTTCAGTGACTGCCGGCATGGCCATCTACGATACCATGCAGTTCATCAAGCCTGATGTCAGCACGCTGTGTACCGGCCAGGCTGCCAGCATGGGCGCGCTGTTGTTGACAGCAGGCGCCAAGGGCAAGCGTTTTATTCTGCCCAATTCGCGCGTCATGATTCACCAGCCGCTCGGCGGCTTTCAGGGCCAGGCATCGGATATCGAGATTCACGCCAAGGAGATTCTTTACCTGCGTGAAAAGCTCAATCAGATCATGGCTCACCATACCGGCCAGCCGCTGGAAACCATTGCCAACGACACTGATCGCGATAACTTCATGAGTGCCGAACAGGCGGTTGCATACGGGCTTGTGGACAAGGTTATTGCCAGTCGCTCGGATGCCGCATAAGATATAAACGTCAGACATTTTAGGAAGTTTTATGGCCACCAAGGCAGAAGGTGAAAAACTGCTTTATTGCTCATTCTGTGGCAAAAGTCAGCATGAAGTCAGAAAGCTGATTGCAGGTCCCTCGGTATTCATATGCGATGAATGCGTTGATTTGTGCAACGACATCATCCGCGAAGAGATTCAGGGCGACGACGGCGCCAAACAACGTGATACCAGCCTCCCGTCTCCCAAAGAGATTTGCGAAATTCTCGATCAGTATGTGATCGGTCAGACCTCGGCGAAGAAAAGCCTGGCGGTCGCCGTTTACAACCACTACAAACGTCTTGGCCAGACTGCGCAGAAGGACGATGTCGAGATTGCCAAAAGCAACATTCTGCTGATCGGGCCTACCGGTTCAGGCAAGACTTTGCTGGCGCAAACGCTGGCCCGCGTCCTCGATGTGCCGTTTGTCATCGCGGATGCAACCACGCTGACAGAAGCCGGTTATGTCGGCGAGGATGTCGAAAATATCATGCAGAAGCTGTTGCAGAAGTGTGATTACGAAATCGAGAAGGCGCAGCGCGGCATCGTTTACATCGATGAAATCGACAAGATCACGCGCAAGTCGGAGAACCCCTCCATTACGCGAGATGTGTCGGGCGAAGGCGTGCAGCAGGCTTTGCTCAAGCTGATTGAAGGCACCATTGCATCGGTGCCTCCGCAAGGCGGCCGCAAGCACCCCAACCAGGAGTTCGTGCAGCTCGATACCACCAACATTCTGTTCATCTGCGGCGGTGCGTTCGATGGTCTGGACAAGTTCATACGCCAACGCTCGGAAAAGGGCGGGATCGGTTTCGGCGCCGAGGTGAAGAGCAAGGAAGACGCCCATGCAATCGGTGAAGTGCTGCGTGATGTGGAGCCTGAAGACCTGATCAAGTTCGGTCTCATTCCTGAATTTGTCGGCCGTCTGCCGGCAGTGGCCACGCTGGAATCACTCGACGAAGCGGCGCTGATGACCATTCTGGTCGAGCCGAAGAACGCCTTGACCAAGCAATACAGCAAGCTGTTCAAGATGGAAGGTGTGGAGCTGGAGTTCCGTGAATCCGCCTTGCTGCTGATTGCGAAAAAGGCGCTTGAGCGCAAAACCGGCGCACGTGGCTTGCGCTCCATCATGGAGCATGCGCTACTCGATATCATGTTCGAACTTCCTTCCATGCCCAACCTCAGCAAGGTGGTGGTGGATGAAGGTGTAGTGCGCGGCGACAGCCCGCCCATTCTGATTTATTCTGATGAACCAAGGGTGGCGGAATCCGCCAGCTGAGCGTTGATGTGATCGCGGCAGGCCTGAGCAGTGGCCTGCCCAAGCTTGCGATATCGGGTTGCATCTACTTGAAACGTGAGCATCCGCCCCCAACTGCTTCACATAATCACATGACGCACCGTTGTGTGTTCGATACTTAAGGTAATCACATGACTGAATCAAGCCTGCCGGTTTTTTCTCCTGAATCAGGGTTGACTCCACTGCTACCCTTGCGCGATGTGGTGGTCTATCCGCATCTCGTCATCCCGCTTTTTGTGGGACGCACCAAATCGGTAAAAGCGCTGGAAATCGCTTCCGAAGGCAACAAACAGATACTGCTGGTCGCGCAGAAATCCCCCAATAACGATGAGCCTGAAGCTGCTGATCTGTATGAGGTTGGCACTCTGGCAACCGTATTGCAGATGCTGAAACTGCCGGATGGCACGGTCAAGGTGCTGGTCGAGGGTATACGTCGCGCACGTGTGACCGAGTTCGTCGAGACCGAGGAATGCTTTGCTGCGCGCGCCGAAAATATCGAGGACGGCAACGATCCGGATAACGAATCGCAAGCCTTGATGCGCACAGTTTTTACCCAGTTCGACCAATACGTCAAACTCAACAAAAAGATTCCGCCCGAGATTCTGACAT
>JBEDHT010000048.1:0-7151 GCA_041174025.1 Pseudomonadota bacterium | reverse complement strand
GCGGTGAAAACACCTTGTATGTGCCGGTCAAGGTAGGTGCGGCAAAGTAGTGCCGATGATGCGTTGAACCGGCTAATGCTGTAAAATCAAGGCATTCGAACAGCCAATTGACAAGAAGGGCGCCTAGGCGCCCTTCTTGTTGGTTTTACACCGGTTTCTCAGACAGTACCCTATGAAAAATATCCGCAATTTCTCCATCATCGCGCACATCGATCACGGCAAATCCACGCTCGCTGACCGCATCATCCAGCTATGCGGCGGCCTTTCCGACCGAGAAATGGAGTCGCAGGTGCTCGATTCGATGGATCTGGAGCGCGAGCGCGGCATTACCATCAAGGCGCAGACGGCAGCGCTGCGCTACAAGGCGCTGGATGGCGAAACTTATCAACTGAACCTGATCGACACGCCGGGTCATGTCGACTTTTCCTATGAAGTGAGCCGCTCGCTCTCCGCCTGCGAAGGCGCATTGCTGGTGGTCGATGCCTCGCAGGGCGTTGAAGCACAGAGCGTCGCCAACTGCTATACGGCCATCGATCTGGGCGTCGAAGTGACCGCGGTACTGAACAAGATCGACCTGCCGTCAGCCGATCCGGACCGTGTGATTCAGGAAATCGAGGATGTCATCGGTATCGAGGCGACCGATGCGGTACGCTGCTCCGCCAAGACCGGTGAAGGCGTGCGCGACGTGCTGGAGGCGGTTGTGGCCAAGGTGCCGCCGCCCAAGGGCGACGTCAACGCGCCCCTGAAAGCGTTGATCATCGACTCCTGGTTTGATAACTACGTCGGCGTCGTCATGCTGGTGCGTGTGGTCGACGGCGTGTTGCGGCCCAAGGACAAGATTCGCATGATGGCGACGCGGGCGGTGCAACTGTGCGAACAGATCGGTGTTTTCACGCCGAAATCCCAAGCGCGCGAATCGCTTTCCGCCGGTGAGGTGGGCTTCATCATCGCCGGTATCAAGGAGCTGACCAGCGCCAAGGTAGGCGATACGGTGACGCTGGATGCCAACCCGGCACTCGAAGCGCTGCCCGGCTTCAAGGAAGTGCAGCCGCAGGTGTTCGCCGGGCTTTATCCGGTCGAATCGAACCAGTTCGAAGCCTTGCGCACCGCGCTGGAAAAACTGCGGCTGAATGATGCTTCACTGCAGTTCGAGCCGGAAAATTCGACCGCATTGGGTTTCGGTTTCCGTTGCGGCTTTCTCGGCCTGTTGCATATGGAAATCGTGCAGGAGCGGCTGGAACGTGAGTACGACATGGACCTCATCACCACGGCGCCGACCGTGGTCTATGAGTTGTTGCTGAAGAACGGCGAAGTGCAGCAGATCGAGAACCCCTCGCGCCTGCCGGAACTCTCCCGCATTGAGGAAATCCGCGAGCCGATGATCAAGGTCAACCTGCTGATGCCGCAGGATTATGTCGGCCCGGTGATGACGCTGTGCAACAACAAGCGCGGTATCCAGCGCAACATGCAGTACATGGGCCGCCAGGTCATGCTGACCTACGAGCTGCCGCTGAACGAGGTGGTGCTCGATTTCTTCGACAAGCTGAAATCGGTATCGCGCGGCTATGCTTCGATGGATTACGAGTTCCTCGAATTCCGCGCCGCCGATCTGGTAAAACTCGATATCATGGTGAATGGCGAAAAAGTCGATGCGCTGTCGCTGATCGTGCATCGTTCCAACAGCATCTATCGTGGCCGCCAGTTGTGCAGCAAGATGCGCGAGCTGATTCCGCGCCAGATGTTCGATGTCGCCGTGCAGGCCGCAATCGGTGCCAACATCATCGCCCGTGAAACGGTTAAAGCCATGCGCAAGAACGTGCTGGCCAAGTGTTACGGCGGCGATATCACGCGCAAGAAGAAGCTGCTGGAGAAGCAGAAAGAAGGCAAGAAACGCATGAAGCAGGTGGGCAATGTGGAAATTCCGCAGGAAGCATTCCTGGCGATTCTCAAGGTCGAAGACAAATAACTGAGGTAAGGGTCGATGATGTTTGCACTGTTCATGTTGGTGATTCTCCTGATTACAGGCCTGATCTGGGCGCTGGACAGCATTTTCTGGCGCAAAAAGCGCGCTGCCGGCAGTGCCGACCCGGTACTGGTGGAATACTCCAGAAGCTTTTTCCCGGTGATTCTGGCTGTTTTCATGATCCGTTCCTTTGTGGTCGAGCCGTTCAAGATCCCCTCCGGTTCAATGATGCCGACCCTGCTCGCCGGCGATTTCATTCTGGTCAACAAATTCACCTACGGCCTGCGCGTGCCGATACTCAACAATACCTTCATCGAAGTCGGCAAGCCGGAACGCGGCGATGTGTTCGTCTTCCACTATCCGCCGGATCCGTCGATCGATTACATCAAACGGGTGATCGGAGTGCCGGGCGACAAAATTGAATACCGCAACAAACAGCTGTTCATCAACGGCGAGCCGGCGCAATTGACGCTGATAGACGATTACCAGTACGTCGCGCCCGGGCTCAACATGGTGACGGCCAAACACTATCAGGAGCAGCTGGGAGAAGTCAGTCATGACGTGCTGATCGAAGACAGCAGTCTGGCGATCGACGGTGAGGTTGTCGTGCCGGCTGGACATTATTTCGCCATGGGTGATAATCGTGACAACAGCAAGGACAGCCGTTTCTGGGGCTTTGTGCCGGAACAGAATCTGGTCGGCAAGGCGTTCCTGATCTGGTGGAATTTCGACAATTTCAACCGTATCGGCAACAGTATTGATTAGGGGCTTATCATGCGCAAACAGCAGGGTATGACATTTATCGGTTTGGTGCTGACGGTGGCGGGCATTATTTTCCTCGCCGTAATCGGCATCAAGCTGACACCGGCTTATCTCGAATACATGTCGATAAAAAAGGTGATTGCCAACATCGCCAGCCAGCCTGATTTCAAGGACATGACAGGCAAGGACATTTTTCTGACATTCCAGAAAAACGCCGATATCGACAACGTAACCAGCGTCAACGCGGGCGATCTGGTGATTTCGCAGGGCACGAACGGTACCGTGATCGAGGTTGAATACCAGGTCGTCGTGCCGCTGGTCGGCAACGTCAGCGCCTTGCTGGATTTTTACGCATCTAACGATGAATAAACTCCAGCAAGGAAGCGAGGCCTGATGCAAGCGCATGGTCTGGAAAGGCAGATTGGTTACCGCTTCACCAATCAGTCGCTGTTGCAGCAAGCCTTGACCCATCGCAGTCACGGCAGCCAGAACAACGAGCGTCTGGAATTTCTCGGCGACGGCGTGCTCAATTTCATCATTGCGCACCAGCTGTTCCTGCGTTTTCCGAAATTGAGCGAAGGCGACCTGAGCCGCATGCGCGCGCAACTGGTGAAGGAGCCGACCCTGTGCGAGATCGCCACCGGTCTTGCACTGGGCGAGCATCTGCGCCTGGGCGAGGGCGAACTGAAAAGCGGCGGCTGGCGCCGTCCTTCGGTGCTGGCGGATGCGCTGGAAGCAATGGTCGGTGCGGCCTATCTCGATGGCGGCTTCGCGGCCGCAGAACAGATGGTGATCCGTCTGTTTACGGCTTTGCTGGACAAGCTTGATCCGAAATCCATCGGCAAGGATCCGAAATCGATGTTGCAGGAGCATCTGCAGAGCCGCAAGATCGATTTGCCCGAATACAAGGTGCTGGCAACCGAAGGCGAGGCGCACTGCCAGACTTTCCGCGTCGAGTGCCACATCGCCAGACTGAACATCTCAACCCATGGCGAAGGCAGCAGCCGCCGCGCAGCTGAACAGCAAGCTGCCGAACTCGCATACAAAAAGGTCATGCATGTCCAATAACACCGCTCAGCCGGGCGATTTCCGCTGCGGAACGGTCGCCATCGTCGGCCGTCCCAATGTCGGCAAATCGACGCTGTTGAATCATATTCTCGGGCTCAAACTCAGCATCACATCGCGCAAGGCGCAGACCACGCGTCATCGCCTGCTCGGCATTCACACCACCGATGACACCCAGTATCTGTTTGTCGATACGCCGGGGTTTCAGCAGAAACACCTGAATGCGCTCAACAAGTCGTTGAACAAGACCGTCACCCAGGTGCTGACCGAGGTCGATGTGGTGCTGTTCGTCATTGAGCCTATGCATCTGGGCGAAGCCGACCGCCTCGTGATGAAATTGCTGCCCAAGGACAAACCGGTGATTCTGGTCGTCAACAAGGCTGATCTGATGGGTGACAAGGGCAATCTGCTACCGCTGATTCAGGATTTCGATACCGAATTTCCGTTTGCCGCCATTGTGCCGGTCAGCGCCAGAAAGAATCTTTATCTCGACGAGTTGATGACGGCGATTCGCCAATATCTGCCGCAACAACCCGCCATTTACGGCGAAGACGAACTGACCGACAAGAGCGAGCGTTTTCTTGCAGCCGAGCTGTTGCGGGAAAAAGTCTTTCGTTTCCTCGGTGACGAAGTGCCTTATGCGGTTGCCGTCGAAATCGAAAAATTCGAACAGGAAGGCAAACTGCGCCGCATTCACGCCGCCATCATTGTCGACAAAGCCAGCCAGAAGCCGATGCTGATCGGCAAGGGCGGCGAAAAGCTGAAGCAGATATCGACCGAAGCCAGACAGGATATGGAGAAATTATTTGGCGGCAAGGTTTGGCTGGAAGTCTGGGTCAAGGTCAAGGGCGGTTGGGCTGATGACGAGCGGGCACTGAAGTCGCTGGGCTATTGATACCGTCGAGTCAGAACCCGAATCTGGACCAGAAAAAAAGAATATTGCCATTGCCTTTGCCGCCGGGCAGGTAGGCAGTATTTAGTGCAAACCTGTCATAGTTGATGGAGGCAATCGGCAGGATTCCCGGGATGGGAATGTTGTTGGCGATATCTGCGCGCGATGTCAGAAAGGCGGTATAGCCAATGCCGCTATGCAAGCCGTTTCGATCGCCCCACATCCATTGATGCCCATATCCTGCTATGGGCTGCAGCTTGCTGTGCGAGTCCGAGAAGGCCATCAGGTAAAGACCTTCCCAATTGCCGGAGTCGTTGTAGCGGCTGCGTCCGTAGCCCAGACCCCAGGTAAATTCCCGGAATGAATCGATCTTGTTGTCGCCATAAGCAAAACGCAGGTGATGGGTATACATGGGCAGGTAAAGGTCGTGAGAACCATTATCCCAAATCTCATTCACCCGTTTGCAGGCCTCTTCGTAGAGTGAGAATCTGCTCTCGCAGTCTGCATGGGCAACCCCATTGAACAGCAGACAGCAGACAAAGGTGGCGGCAATAAAACGTAACTGGATCAATAGACTCTCTCTCTGGCTGATTCAACTGGATAACTGACTGACATTGGGAAAGTATTAAAGGTTTCTCTTGATGTGAGGCTGCTTCAGTTAAAATGAGACGTCACATTTTCAAGCGTAATTCATGGCTGTCAGTATTATCAGTCGACAGGACAATCAACCGGTCTTTGTGTTGCACAGCTATCCGTTCAAGGAAACCAGTCTGGTGGTAGAACTGTTTTCGCGCGATTTCGGCCGGGTGGCTGCGGTCGCCAAGGGTGCCAGGCGACCCAGGTCCGCCATGCGCGGCATGCTGCAATCTTTCCAGCCACTGCGCGGCACCTGGTCGGGCAAAAACGAGCTGCGCAACCTGCACAGTCTGGAATGGGGCGAGGGTCTGCTGCTGTTGCAGGGGCAGGCGCTCATGTGCGGTTTCTACATGAACGAGTTGCTGTTGCGGCTGCTGCCGCGCGAGGATGCGCACGAGACCCTGTTTGATTATTATGCGCAGACACTGCGTCTGCTCGCCCAGATCGAAGATAATCCGATCACGCTGCGCCGTTTCGAGCTCGCCATGTTGCAGGAAATGGGCTATGCCGTGCCGCTGACGCATGACGAGGAAGGCCGCGCGGTTGAAGCGGAACGCGCCTATTTTTATATTCCCGAGCGCGGTGCCTGTGTGGTGCAGGCAAAAACAGTGCAGCAAAGCGGCGTACAATTGGCAGGAAAAACCCTGCTGGACATGGCGCGCGACGATTATGCCGACGTTCAGACCCAGCAGCAGAGCAAGCAGTTGATGCGCGTGTTGCTGGGCCACTATCTGGGTGAGAAACCCTTGCATACAAGACAGTTACTGATGGATTTACAACAGCTATGATCAAACTCGGTGTCAACATCGACCACGTCGCCACGCTCAGACAGGCACGCGGCACACAATATCCCAGCGTGGTGCAGGCGGCATTGCGCGCCGAAGAAGCGGGCGCAGACAGCATTACCATCCATTTGCGCGAAGACCGGCGTCATATTCAGGACGCAGACGTCTATGCGCTTCGTCCGCTGTTGCAGACCAAGATGAACCTGGAGATGGCGGCGACCGATGAAATGGTCGATATCGCGCTCAAGGTACGGCCGCAGGATGTCTGCCTGGTGCCGGAAAAGCGCGAGGAACGCACGACCGAGGGCGGTCTGGATGTGATTGCCAACCGCGACCGTCTGGACGGAATCTGCGAGCGGCTGGCCGATGCCGGCATCCGCGTTTCACTGTTCATCGCGCCGGATATCGCGCAGATCGACGCAGCACGCGCGCTTGGTGCGCCGGTGATTGAAATCCATACCGGGCATTTTGCCGATACTGCCGGCAGCGTGCAGCTGCACGAGCTGGAACGCATACGCCATGCGGCAAGACATGCCCGCGAGATCGGCCTGACCGTCAATGCGGGTCATGGCCTCAACATTCATAACGTGCATGAGATCGCAGCGATTCCTGGCATGGAAGAGCTGAACATCGGCCACGCCATTGTTGCGCATGCGCTGTTTGTCGGCTGGGAATATGCCATCCGCGAAATGAAATCCCTCATGGTGGCGGCAGCCGGATGATTTTCGGCATCGGCACCGATATCGTCGAAGTATCGCGCATCGAGGATTCCCTCGCGCGTTTCGGCAACAGTTTTGCCGAACGCATCCTGAACGAGGCTGAGTGGCAGTCCTACATGCAGTCGAACACGCCGGCGCGCTTTCTCGCCAAGCGTTTCGCTGCCAAGGAAGCCTTTGCCAAGGCGCTCGGTACCGGCCTGCGCGGCCCGGCTACCTTTCAGAATATCGGCGTCACGCATGACGACCTCGGCAAGCCGGTGCTCGATATTGCAGCGGATCTGCAAGCACTGCTGGACAGCAAGGGTATCCGTTACACACATCTTTCCATC
>JBEDHT010000047.1:0-2995 GCA_041174025.1 Pseudomonadota bacterium | reverse complement strand
CCGGTGGCGAATATCGACAACTTGCCGTTCTGGTCGATGACACTGATCTGGCCGTCGCCATCCTTGCCGAATTCATTGATTTCGGAAACAAATATGCGGCCGTCTTGCGCCTGTATGACCGACTCCGGAGTTTTCAGGCCACTGACCTTCTGTTGTGGCTGCGAACAGGCAACAAGTCCTGCGAACACGATACCAAGAGTGAAAACCCGCATCACGTTAAATCTCCCTGACTGCATACTGATTTTTCCTTATTTGATCCGCTTGAAGAAATAATTGAGGTCCATGGTTGAAGGACGTGCATGGCTGGCAAAGCCGGCGCAGACCACTGCGGCATCGGCACTGCTTTCGCCGCTGTCTGCGAGCGCTTTCAATCGCTGGTCTTCACGCATTTTTGTCAGCAGGTCCTGCATCGCCATTTCATACACTGTCTGCACCTGCTTTCCAGGCAGGATGTCAAGGAACCCTGCCTTGCTGGCTTCACCAAGGTAACTCGCCAATTCTTCGCCCTTGTTGTTGAAGGCAGTCGCAGTGATCTCTCCGTAAAAAACGCGCATCTGCGGGTTGTAATACATGCGCGGCTTGATCCAGAGCAGCGCCCTGCCCTCGCTACCGGGGCTGCACATCTGCACATCGCCATACGCTCCGGACAACATCGAAAGCGCCAGCGGTTCAACCACAGGGCCCTGTTCGAACCAGTAATCGAAATAGTAATGCCAGAGCTTGATCGAGTGCGTGTATTCCTGCGGATGTATGTGCACCAGCATGTTGGCGGGTGCCGCCTGCGCGCCGGCAGGCATGATGGCTGTCAACAGATAAATGCCGAACACGGCCAGTCTGCTACGTAGTTTCACTTTGCTTCCTCGTCGATATTTCAGGTCAACACATCGGACCAGATATTTCTTGCCCAGTCATGGGCATAACTGCCTTCCAGCTCGGACGGCGCAGCGGAGACGCCGCCGCCATCGGCCGGCAACATGATCTTCTTTGCTGCATCATAGCGATAGACATGAGCAACATGCATGGCCATGCGATCGCTGACAAAACTGTAGCAGGTATTGGCGAACACCGGCGCCGGATCAGGATCGGTCTGCTCAAAGCCGGCAACCATCGCCGCTGCGCAGACGCGTGCCTGCGATGTCGCCATGTGCGCGGATTTAGGCAAACCGGCGGAAACTGCGTCACCGACGATGTGCACATCTGCAAGTACGGCGGACTGATAACTGATGAAATCCACCTCGCACCAGCGCTGATCGACGTTGGCAACGCCGAGCATTTGCGCGACTTGGCCCGCGCGTTGCGGCGGGATGACATTCAGCACATCTGCACCGACCTGCTCGAACTCGGTAGTGACGCGTTTTTGCGCAACGTCAAGTTCGACCACGCTGCTGTTGGGACGGTAGTCCACCATGCCGGGATACATGCCGGACCAGACCTTGAGAAACAGGTCTTTCTTCGAAACGATATCCGGATTGGCATCGAGCACGATGATTTTAGCGGTGGGGTTATGCTGCCTGAGATAAAAAGCCACCTGACAGACGCGCTCATAGGGCCCCGGCGGACAACGATAGGGCGCCTTCGGCACGCTCATGACAAACACTCCGCCCGGGCGCATGTCATGCAACTGCCGGTAGAGACCGACGGTTTGCGGCCCGGCTTTCCAGGCATGCAGAATCTGTTGTTGCGCCGCATCAGTCTGTAACTGCGGCAACTGGTCATAGATGAAATCAATGCCGGGCGCGATGACCAGTTTGTCATAAGTGATATCGCCACGCTTGAGCGTGACTTTCTTCTTCACCGGGTCAACTGCCGTCACCGTATCCTGCAACCAGCGGATACCGTGATGCTGTTTCAGCGCATCGTAGCTGAAGCTGAGCTCATCGAGCTGCTTGCTGCCGCCCAGCACCAGATTGCTCAGCGGGCAGGAAATGAAATAGGGATTCGGTTCGACGACAACGACCTCGATGCCGCCGTCACTCCATATACGTAAATATTTGGCTACCGTAGCGCCGGCATAACCGCCGCCGACCACAACGACGCGAGGCTTTGCCGCGGCAGACTTGATTGCGCCTCCGGCGCAGCCGCTCAGCGATGCCAGCGCGGAGGCAGAAACCGTCAATTTGATGAAATCGCGGCGGTTCAAACTCATGGCTTGCCGCTTCCCGGTTTTGCAGCGGGCGGCAATGCAGACGCATGGCGCGGCTGTTTGTAGAAATATTCGGCCAGCTGAACAATCTCGCTGTCGGTCAATCCCCTGGCATGCCGGTGCATCACGGTAGAAGCACGCTGGCCGGATTTGAATGCTTGCATTTGACTTGAAAAATGCTCAGGGTGCAGCCCGGCCAGTACCGGGGTGCCGCCCACACTGTTACCGTTGGTGCCGTGACAGGCGGCACAGGATGCCGCCAGTACACGGATGTGCTGGCGCTGGCTTGCGGAGTCAACCGGTCCTTGAGTCCGAACCTGACCGGCGGAGCCGCCGACATCACTGTCAGCCCACACCGCTCCTGATGCCAGCAAAGCAAGGCTGGCGGCGGAGAGGATGATATGGACCCGACGCATGATGATCCCGGCGGCTGTCATTTAATCGATCAGAAGCACTTTTCGTCCTGGCAACCGTCGTCCTTGACACCCAGCTCGGTCAGCAGCTTGACCATGTCGGCTTTGCCGTCGTCGCGCAGCGGTCGCAGTACCGAAACGTCGGCCCGCATCTTGATGTTGATATCGGCGCCCTTGGCTGCCAACAGCTTGACGATTTCTTTGTGGCCGCCGAGTGCTGCCATGTGGAAGGCGGTCAAACGGCTGATTTCATGCCGCCAGTTCATGTCCACACCACGTTCAATCAGGAGTTCCGCCAGTTTCAAATGACCCTTGTCTGCCGCGATATGCAGCGCTGTCCAGCCGAAGAAAAAGTCGTTGGGCGAGGCGATTTTCTCATCAAGGAATTTTTTAACCAGCTTGATGTTGTTGTCATTGAGCGCCTGGGTGTATTCCATGT
>JBEDHT010000046.1:0-4978 GCA_041174025.1 Pseudomonadota bacterium | reverse complement strand
TTGTTGTAGGACAATTCCTTGCCCTGCAACTGGCGCGCAGTGACCAGCGAACCGGGAGCGGGGTCGAGATCGCGGTAAAAGGCAGCCTGCTGGTGCGGGTTCTCGCCGTAGCGCAAGTCCTGAATCTTGACGAAACGGCCGTTGCTCTGGCCGGGGAACGGGTTGCGCGTGTTGTCGCTGTTGTATGAGGATAAATAATCGCTGATGGCCGCATCGTAATTGCTGATGCGATTGAAAGCCGCAACGGAGAGGGCAAAACGCGTCGCCTGGCTGGTGGCGCCGCCGGTGCTTTGCATCTCGGCCAGCACGTCTGCGTATTGAGAGGCATCGGTCAGCACGGCGACATCCTTCCAGTTCTTGGCGGCTGAGCGCACCATGGCCGGACCGCCGATGTCGATGTTTTCAATGGCGTCTTCCAGCGTGCAATCTGCCTTGGCAACTGTGGCCTCGAACGGATAGAGATTGACTACCACCATGTCGATATTGGGGATGTTGGCGGCCTGCATTGCCGCGACATGTTCCGGCAAATCGCGGCGGCCGAGGATGCCGCCATGCACCAGCGGATGCAGGGTCTTCACGCGGCCGTCGAGCATTTCCGGAAAACCGGTGTAATCACTGACTTCGATCACCGGGATGTTGTTTTCCCTGAACAGCTTGGCCGTACCGCCGGTGGAAAGAATCTCGACACCGAAGCCGTGCAGGGCCTGGGCAAATTCGAGTATGCCGGATTTGTCGGAAACGCTGATGAGTGCTCTTTTGATCATAGCCATGATAAAAACTTTTTGAAGGGATTAAAGAGGTTACTGAATGTTGTGTTGCTGCAGCTTTTTGCGCAGCGTATTGCGGTTGAGGCCGAGCATCTCTGCCGCTTTGCTCTGATTGCCGCCGGCGCGGTTCAGCACGTATTCCAGTAGCGGTTTTTCCATGCAGTGCAGCACCATGTCGTAGACGGCACGCGGCTGTTCGCCGTCGAGGTCCTTGAAATATTCATCGAGCGCGGCGCGCACGCAGGTGGCGAGGTCTTGATTGCTCATCAGGCTGCCAGCGCCTCCGTGGCCGAACTATCGGTCGCCTCTGCCTCGTATTGCAGACGTTCGCCGCGTGTGTGCAGTTCGGCAAAGAAAGCGTTGATGGCGTCCAGTTGTTCTTCGATGCTTTGCAGCTGGTTCATGTGGTGGCGGAAATGCGCCGAACCGGCGAGTCCCTTGGTATACCAGGAGATATGCTTGCGTGCCACGCGCATGCCGGTGAGATCGCCATAAAAATCATACAAGTCGGCCAGATGTTCCAGCATGACCTGGTGAATTTCGCTGACGGCGGGTGGCAGCAGGTGCGTCCCCGTATTGAGGAAATGCGTGATCTCGCGGAATATCCAGGGCCGTCCCTGTGCAGCACGGCCGATCATGACGGCATCGGCCTTGGTGTAATCGAGTACGTATTTGGCTTTTTCCGGTGTCGTGATATCGCCGTTGGCGATGAGCGGAATCCCGATCGCCTGCTTGACCGCGGCAATCGTGTCGTATTCGGCTTCACCCATGTAGGCGCAGGCGCGCGTGCGGCCATGCATGGCCAGCGCCTGCACGCCGATGTCCTCAGCCATTTTTGCGACGGTCACCGCATTGCGGTTCTGTTTGTCCCAACCGGTGCGGATTTTCAGCGTCACCGGCACATCGACGGCGCCGACTACCGCCTTGAGGATTTGCGCCACCAGCGGTTCGTCCTTCAGCAGCGCCGAGCCGGCCATGACATTGCAGATTTTCTTGGCCGGACAACCCATGTTGATATCGATGATCTGCGCGCCGTTATCGACGTTGTATCTGGCTGCATCCGCCATCATCTTCGGGTCGGCACCGGCGATCTGTACAGAAATCGGCTCGACCTCGCCCTGGTGGTTGGCACGGCGCAGGGTCTTGGTGCTGCCGTACAGCAGCGAGTTGGAAGTCACCATTTCGGAAACGGCCAAGCCGGCGCCAAAGCGCTTGCAAAGCATGCGGAAAGGCCTGTCGGTGACACCGGCCATCGGCGCCACGACAAGATTGTTCTTCAGTTTGTAAGGGCCGATTTGCACCTGAATAGCCGCACGCTTGGAATGGGAAAGCTGCTTATTTTATATGCAAACTGTATGCGAGCAAAGCATTGCTTTTGTCCGGAAGCGGGCGCCGGATAGCAGAGAGCGGGGCTTATTGCGGCTGCGTCAGCCGTTCCAGCCGCGTCAGCCAGTGCATGGCCTGTGCGTTATCGTTGCCGCACATTTCCTCCTGCGGCTGCAGGCCGGTGCAGAAAGCCGGGCGTTCCGGTTTGCCGAAGATCGCGCAACGGTTGTCGTCAGTCAGTTGCACGCAGCGGACACCGGCCGGTTTGCCTGACGGCATGCCGGGAATGGCGCTATTGATCGAGGGCGCGATGCAACAGGCGCCGCAACCGGAACGGCACTGCATCAGGACAATGGTTCCCAAGGGAAACCGGCAGCACTGACGCCTTCGCGTATGGCCTGCATGGCAGTCTCTACTTCGATGCCCGGCCCTTTGACGCCCAGTTCGATGGTTCTGCGTGCATCAAGTTTGGGCAGGCTGAAAATTTTGACTGCCGGAAAGCGGCTGACAATCTCCTGCATCAGATCGATCAGACGGCTTTCTCCGGCATCCATCACCAGAATCGAGGATTCGGTGTAATCGCAGCGGTTGAACAAATGCGCGTAGTGGGTATCCAGCACCCATTCCATCATCGGGTGCGCCATCTGCGGAAAACCTGGCATGAAGTAGTGGCGCTTGATGGCAAAGCCAGCAACGCGGTTGACCGGGTTGGTAATCAGCGTTGCGTCCTTGGGAAACTCCGCCATCAGCACGCGTTTGGGATAGGCCGATTCGCCGAAGTGGGCTTCGATCTCGGCGACCGCTTCTGCATGACGTTCGATCGGCACGCCAGCCGCTGCGGCGGCTGCCTGACGGGTGAAGTCGTCCGGCGTGGCGCCGATGCCGCCGAAGCAGAAGACGATATCGCCGCGCCCCATGCTGTCCTGCAACTGACGCGTGATCTCGTCAAAATCATCGCCCATGTAATGCGCCCAAGAAAGCGCCAGTCCGCGGCTGTTCAAGGCCCGGATGATGGCGGAGAGATGCGCGTCCTGACGTTTGCCGGAGAGAATCTCGTCGCCGATGATGTAAGTGCCGAACTGCATGAATTCCTGACTACTGATTTTTCTGAAGACCGGAGTATATCTCTGCGAGCTTTGTGTGCAGTGATGGAATGTCGGTTTGAATGATACTCCATAGCGTGTCCTGGTCGATGCCCAGATAACCGTGAATCAATCGGTTGCGAGTGGCAACAATCAGTCGCCATGGAATCTTGCTGTAATTTTCCTTGATGTCATCCGGAACATGCGTTGCGGCTTCGCCAATCAGTTCAAGGTTACGTACAGTGGCGTCATAGGTCAGTCCACTGTTGACGAAGCGGTCCTGATCGAAGCCGGCGGTGTAGAGCATGACTTTCTCGGCGAATTCCAGCATGTCGCTGATATAAAAATGCCATTCGCGTTGATCAGACATCAATCGCTTCTCGCTCTATGTAAGGCCTTAATTCTTTGCGCAATGCTTTTTCGGTGACGAGGTCGACCGGTTGGCCCAGGATGTCCTCCAGATAAAACTGCAGGCCAAAGTAACGTTGAGAAGTGGCGGGCCCTTCAAATGTGACGAGGATATCGATATCACTATCTTCGCGGGCGGTACCGCGAGCGGTAGAGCCGAATAGCGCAAGACGCGAGACGGCAAACCGGTCGTTGATGATCGGTTTGTGTGCTCTAAGTGTCTGTATGGCCTTTGATTTGTTCATGCGTGCAAGTCTAACAAAAAGCTGGCTTTATGGGATCGATGAATACAATGGCATCATTGATGATGCTGCCTGAGCCACTCGACGACGCGGGCTGCATCTTGGTCGGGAGGGAATACGGGATAGTGAACTTGCCGAATGGTACTTTCATTGCAGATCATCGTCAGGCGGCGGTTAAGAGTCATGTCTGCAACTTGCATCATTGGTAAATTCAATGCTGAAGAAAACTGGAGGTCTGCATCGCTCAGAACTTCAAAATTCAGATGCAATCGTGATGCCATTTCCAGTTGATAGCTACTGGTCTGAGTGCTGATTGCAAACACGGTCGCATCAAGTGCCGAGAGCTCCGCATGATGATCGCGAAATGCGCAAGCCTGGGGGGTGCAGCCGCGCGCGCCGGGAATTGAATCCCATTGATCCGGTAGTGACATGCCTGGCTTGCCGGTCAAGGGATAGCAATAAATGACCAGCCAGCCGGTTTTGTTTGAAAGATTGACTGATGCACCGCTTGTACTTGTCAGCGTGACATCGGGCAGCGGTTTGCCGATTAGATGCGACGAGGCTCCGTCATCCTCCGGGGCGGGCAAGTTGGCAGGCAATTGTTCCGGATTAAATCTATTCATACCAATTTCTCGGGCCAGCTTTTGATTGTCGGGGTGTCGCGATTATTTCATCGTTTCAGAAACTCCCGCCGCTACAATAGGCTCTGACCCGTATTATTCCAGAGTCGTTGCAACATGAGCCAGCCTGAAGAAAACCCGCAAGACGAAGTCATGTGCCTGTGTAGCGGTACGCGCCGTAGCCGCATTCGCGAACTGTTCCTGCAGGGCTTCGATGTCGAGGCCATTTCGCGCAAGAGCGGAGCGCTTTCAGGCTGCGGTGGCTGCGAGTGGGATATCGCTGCGTTTGTCGAGGAGCTTGCCACAGCGCGCGATGCTAACGCCCGCGATGCCAACGCCCGCGATCCTGAAGCGAAATGACGCAGGCGCCATTAAATCGTTGCGCGCTGTCAGTGTGCGGCTTCCCAGTTGTTGCCTACGCCGACTTCGGCCAATAAGGGTACATCCATTTTGGCTACGCCCTGCATCAGTTGCGGCAGGCTTCGCTTGACCAGTTCCAGTTCGCTCTCCGGTACTTCCAGCACCAGTTCGTC
>JBEDHT010000045.1:0-3786 GCA_041174025.1 Pseudomonadota bacterium | reverse complement strand
CCTTCAGCTTACCATGTACCGCCGGGTCTTCATTGACCACCTCGGCCACGTCATTGATCAGGTGAATGATGGTTTTCGCCATCCAGTAACCCGGCGCCGCCTTGCCGCCGAAAATCACCGTGCGCGGCGCCACATCGGCGGCGCGGCCGCTGCGGATACGGTTGTACAAGGTAATCACGTGCAGCAGGTTGAGCAGTTGGCGCTTGTATTCGTGTATGCGCTTGATCTGCACGTCGAACAGACTGCCGGGATCGACCTGCACCCCGGTGAGCTTCCCGATTTTCTGGGCCAGACGTATCTTGTTCTCGTGCTTGACGCGGCGGAACTCCTTGCGGAAAGCCGCATCATCGGCCAGTGATTCCAGACCTTTGAGCAAGCCGAGGTCCTTCTGGAATCCGGCACCAATCCGGCTTTCGATCAGCTGCGTGAGGCCGGGGTTGCATTGATTGAGCCAGCGTCTGGGCGTGATGCCATTGGTGACGTTGACGATCTTGCCCGGATAAATGCGATCGAAATCCGCGAACAGCGTGGTTTTCAGCAACTCACTGTGCAGCGCCGCAACACCGTTGACCGTATGGCTGCCGACCACTGCCAAATGCGCCATACGCACACGGCGGCCGTGCGACTCGTCGATGATGGAGACCCGCGCCAGCAGATCGGTATCGCCGGGGAACTTGTGATTCACCATGTGCAGGAAATCATGGTTGATCTGGTAGATGATCTGCATATGACGCGGCAACAAGCGCGTCATCAGCTCGACAGACCAGGTCTCCAGCGCTTCCGGCATCAGCGTATGGTTGGTATAGGCAAAAATCCTCACCACCAGATCCCAGGCCTGCTTCCATGGCAGATGATGGGTATCGACCAGCTGGTGCATCATTTCGGCGACGGCAATCGCCGGGTGGGTGTCGTTGAGCTGGATCGCCACCTTGTCCGCCAACTGATCCCAGCCCTGATGGGTAGCGAGATATCGGCGCAGGATGTCCTGTATGGATGCAGACACGAAGAAATACTGCTGCTTCAGGCGCAGCTCCTTGCCGAGCACCGAGGTATCGTTCGGGTACAGCACTTTAGAGATGTTCTCTGAGGAATTGCGTTCCTCAACCGCCTTCTCGTAATTGCCGTCGTTGAAATGCTTGAGATCGAACTCGCGCGCAGCCTTGGCGCTCCACAGGCGCAGGTTGTTGACAGTCTCGGTACCGTAACCGGGAATCGGCACGTCATAAGCCATTGCCACGACGGCCTCGTGATCGACCCAGTGATACTCCTGGCTGGCTTCCATGCCCTTGTATTCCGGAAACTCGACGACACGGCCGTAGAACTTGACGATATAAGTACTTTCGGGTCGCTGGAACTCCCAGATATTGCCGTAGCGCAACCAGTTATCCGGCGTTTCGGCCTGCTGACCGTTGACGATGGATTGACGGAACATGCCATACTCATAGCGGATGCCGTAGCCGGTACCCGGAATATCCATGCTGGCCATCGAATCGAGAAAACAGGCGGCAAGACGGCCGAGGCCGCCGTTGCCAAGCGCGGCATCCGATTCCACCTCGACGACATTTTCCAGATCCTGGCCGAGCGCCTTGAGGCCATCGCGGATGTCAGACTCCATGCCCAGATTCAGTGCAGCGTTCGACAGCATGCGCCCGATCAGAAACTCCAGAGAAAGGTAATAGACCCGCTTCGGGTCTTTTTCGAAATACGCTTCCGAGGTCTGCACCCAGCGCTCGACGACATGGTCACGCACCGTGTTCGCTGCCGTGTTGTACCAGTCGCGTTGCGTGGCAACCGCCTTGGTCTTGAATGAGGAATAGCGCAGGTGATTTTCAAGTGCCTGAATAATCGGTGTATTCTCAGTAGAAACGGCAGGCACCTTGTATTTCTTCGCAGGGCTTTGAGGCTTGGATTTTGCTGTGGTCATGATGGGCTTCTTTGCAAGTCTGACTTTTAATTTCGCGCCAAGATCAAGTCTTGCGTCGGGATTTATCTTCAACTTCGATTTGATTCTACGATTTGATTCTGCAATTTGATTATAGTCTAGCAAGAAGCGTACTAGGGCGTGTTCACATTAAATTCACACATGCGTTCACGAAAGTTCATGAAAAACCCGCCGGCTGGAAAGGCACGGCGGGTTTGCTGTGATGGATGATAACGCTGAATCAGCTCAGGCCAGCAGGCTGTTCATGCGTTTGACGAAACTGGCCGGGTCATCCAACTGGCCGCCTTCGGCCAGCAGCGCCTGGTCGAACAGCACATGTGTGAGATCGTCGAAGCGCGCGGTATCGTCCTCGGCTTTCAACAATTGCAGCAACCGGTGAGCGGGATTGATCTCCAGCACGGGTTTGCTGTCCGGTGTCTTCTGGCCGGCGGCTTTCAGCAAGCGTTCCAGATTGCCGGAAAGATCGTGCTCACCCGCCACCAGACAGGCCGGTGATTCGGTCAGCCGGTGGGTGACGCGCACTTCCTTCACTTTTTCTCCCAGCGTGGCCTGAATTTTTTCAGTGAGGGATTTGTATTCATCCTCGACCTTCTTCTGCGCTTCCTTTTCCGCTTCATCTTCCAGCTTGCCCAGATCAAGATCGCCCTTGGCCACAGATTGCAGCGGCTTGCCGTCAAACTCGGTCAGGCTGCCCAGCAGCCATTCGTCGACACGGTCGGAAAGCAGCAGCACTTCGATGCCCTTCTTGCGGAAGATTTCCAGATGCGGGCTGTGTTTGGCAGCGGCAAAACTGTCGGCAGTGATGTAGTAGATCTTGTCCTGACCTTCTTTCATGCGCTCGATGTAAGACTTGAGCGAAACCACCTGCTCTTCGTTATCGAGATGTGTGCTTGCAAATCTGAGAAGACCTGCAATCTTGTCCTTGTTGGCGAAATCCTCGCCCGGACCTTCCTTCAACACACGGCCGAATTCGTTCCAGAACTTCTGATAATCTTCGGCCCTGTTCTCTGCCAGGTCTTCCAGCAGGCCCAGCACCTTCTTCACCGAGCCGGCCTTGATGGCGTCGATATCCTTGCTGTGTTGCAGGATCTCGCGTGACACGTTCAAGGGCAGATCGGCACTGTCGATGACGCCGCGCACGAAACGCAGGTATTGCGGCATCAGCTTTTCCGCGTCCTCCATGATGAACACGCGCTTGACGTAGAGCTTGATGCCGTGACGGCGCTCGCGGTCGTAAAGATCGAACGGCGCCTTGGCCGGGATATAAAGCAGCGAAATGTATTCCTGCTTGCCCTCGACACGGTTATGGCTCCAGGCCAGTGGATCCTCGAAGTCGTGCGATACGTGCTTGTAGAATTCCTTGTAATCGTCCTCGCTGATGTCCTGCTTGCTGCGGGCCCACAAGGCGGAAGCCTTGTTCACCACTTCGTCCTCGTCGGTCGGCACCTGCTCGCCGTCCTTCCACTCGGACTGCTTCATGACGATAGGCAAGGTGATGTGATCGGAATACTTGCGGATGATGGATTTCAGTTTCCAGTCGTTGAGAAACTCGTCCTCGCCTTCGCGCAGATGCAGAATGATATCGGTACCGCGCGTCGCCTTGCCGGCCTCGGAAATGGTGTAATCGCCCTCGCCGCTCGACTCCCACTGCACCGCTTCTTCGCTGCCGGCGCGGCGCGTCAGCAGCGTCACCTTGTCGGCGATGATAAAGGAAGAATAGAAGCCGACACCGAACTGGCCGATCAGCGCGGCATCCTTCTTCTGGTCGCCGCTCAGCGCGTTGAGGAATTCACGCGTGCCGGATTTGGCAATGGTGCCGATGTTGTCGATGACTTCCTGACGAC
>JBEDHT010000044.1:0-4790 GCA_041174025.1 Pseudomonadota bacterium | reverse complement strand
GTTACCTGCAAGAACGTCTGGACCAATCGCAAAGGGGTGGAATACGCCTGGTTCAACAACGTTGAATCCAAGCCCGGCGTCGGTTATCCCAAGGCCTGGGAAGACCAGGAAAAATGGCATGGCGGCTGGGAGCTGAAAAACGGCAAGCTGGAATTGAGGTCCGGCAGCCGCACTTCCAAGTTGCTGAACATCTTCGCCAATCCGGACATGCCGGAAATCGACGATTACTACGAGCCGTTCACCTACAACTACGCGCATCTGCAGAATGCCAAGCTGTCGGAGGCAACGCCGACCGCACGCCCCTTGTCGCAGATCACCGGCGACAGCATGGAGAAGATCACCTGGGGGCCGAACTGGGAGGACGATCTGGCCGGCGAATACGCCAAGCGCAGCAAGGACCGCAACCTGCATAACATCCAGAAGGAGATGTACGGCCAGTTCGAGAACACGTTCCACATGTATCTGCCGCGCATCTGCAACCACTGCCTCAACGCCTCCTGCGTCGCTGCCTGTCCTTCCGGCTCGATCTACAAGCGCGAGGAAGACGGTATCGTGCTGGTCGATCAGGACAAGTGCCGCGGCTGGCGCATGTGTGTCAGTTCCTGCCCGTACAAGAAAGTCTTCTATAACTGGGAATCGGGCAAGGCGGAAAAATGCGTGGGCTGCTATCCGCGCGTGGAGTCCGGCATGCCGACCGTCTGCTCCGAATCCTGCGTCGGCCGTATCCGCTACAACGGCATCATGCTGTATGACGCCGACCGTATCGAAGAGCTGGCAAGTATGGAAGATGAACAGGACCTCTACGAAGCGCAGTGCAAAATCTTCCTCGACCCCAACGACCCCGAAGTAATCGCCGCCGCACGCGCCGAAGGCATCAACGACGACTGGATCGAGGCCGCACGCAAATCGCCGATCTGGAAGATGGCGATGGACTGGAAGATTGCCTTCCCCATGCACCCCGAGTTCCGCACGCTGCCCATGGTCTGGTATGTGCCGCCGCTTTCGCCGGTGCAATCGCAGATCGACCAGGGCAATCTGCCGGTCGGTCCCGATGGCGCGATTCCGGTTTCCGGCAGCATGCGCCTGCCGATCCAGTATCTTGCCAACCTGCTGACCGCAGGCAAGGAAGCGCCGATTGAAAGCGCGCTCAACCGCCTGATTGCGATGCGCAGTTACCAGCGCTCGGTACACGTCGAAGGCAAGGCTGATACCCGCGCGCTGGAAGCCGCAGGCATTACCGAAGAACAGGCGCTGGAAATGTATCGCTATCTGGCGATTGCCAACTACGAAGACCGATTCGTCATTCCCACCGGCCACACGGAGGAAACAATGGATGATGCTTTCGGCTTCCAGGTCCAGAACGGCTTCACCTTCGGCAACGATACTTCGGCCGGCGTCAGCAAAATCACGCTGTTCCCCCGCCGCCGCAAGGAAACGGTGGAGCCGAAGGAACTGGCACCGGCTGCGGACAAGTAAAGGAGAACGTTATGCAAATCTACAAACTGCTTTCCGTATTGCTGGAATACCCCGACCAGGAATTGATCGACCACCTGCCGGAAATCCCTGACAGGCTCGCCCAATGCGTCGATATCGACGAGGCTGAGCAGGCTGCGCTGTGCGAATTCATCGATTATCTCGCCAGCCGGCCGCTGACCGAACTGCAGGCTAGCTATGTGCAGACCTTCGACATGACGGCCGAGCAAAGCCTGCATCTGACGCACCATCTGTTCGGTGAAGACAAGAACCGCGGGCCGGCGCTGATCGATCTCGGCGAGATGTACAAGGATTACGGTGTCGAGGTCGTCACCAACGAGCTGCCCGATTATCTGCCCCTGATTCTTGAATTTGCCGCCTACCTGGACGACAACGAGGCCATGGTCTTCCTGTCGGACGCCCACAAGGTGCTGAAAGTACTGGCAGATAACCTGAAGAACGCCGGCAGCCCCTATGCCGGTCTGCTTTCCATTGTCGAAGGGCGGGCGACTTTGACGCGCCTCGCCGCCTGAGGAGAACCACCATGAATCTGCACAATTTTCTTTACGGAGTTTATCCCTACATCGCGCTGACGGTGTTTCTGGTCGGTAGCGTGCTGCGTTTCGACCGCGAGCAATACACCTGGAAGAGCGATTCCAGCCAGCTCCTGTCGAAGGCCAACATGCGGCTCGCCAGCAACCTGTTCCATATCGGCATCATCGCCATTTTCTTCGGCCATGCGGTCGGTTTGCTGACGCCGCACAGCGTGTTTCTGGCGCTCGGCGTGTCGGACATGGCGCACCAGATGATCGCCATCTGGGCCGGCTCCATTTTCGGCGTCATGTGCCTGATCGGCGGTGCCATGCTGTGGTTGCGCCGCATGTTCAACGCGCGCGTTTCGGCGGCCAGCCGCGGTTCGGATAAATTGATTCTGAGCTGGCTGCTGGTCACCCTGATTCTCGGGCTTTCCACCATTCCGGTGTCCTTGAGTCACGCCAACGAGGGCAACCCCGGCGTCATGATCGCGCTGGCCGAGTGGGTGCAGAGCATCGTTTACCTGCGACCTGATCCGGCACTGCTGGCAGGCGTGGATACCGTGTTCAAGATCCACCTGTTCTTCGGCATGACCGTGTTCCTGCTGTTCCCGTTCACCCGGCTGGTACATGTCTGGAGCGTGCCGTTCGGTTATCTGGCGCGGCCTTACCAGATTGTGCGCACGAAGAGAGGTCATTAAAAATCTTTTGCCACAGAGCGCACAGAGTTACCCCATGAAGATTTTCTCTGTGTCCTCTGTGATCTCTGTGGCGGATAAGGGTTTGAATTGATGAGAGACGTATCCAAATTCCTGTCGGGTTTCAAGCGCTTCCAGCAGCATTACCTGGGTGACCAGCACGCGCTGTTCGACCGCCTGCTGGCCGAGGGCCAGCGCCCGCGCGCGCTGATGATCGCCTGCTGCGATTCGCGTTGCGACCCGGCGCTGTTGACCGATTGCGACCCCGGCGACATGTTCGTCGTGCGCAACGTGGCGAATCTGGTGCCGCCTTACGATCAGGCGCGCTCGTTTGCCGCTACCAGTTCCGCCATCGCATTCGCCATCAGCAATCTCGAAGTCGAGCACGTCATCATCATGGGCCATGCACGCTGCGGTGGTATCCGCGCCCTGATGGAACACAAGCCGCCGCAACGCGACGAGGAAAAACTCATCGCCCAGTGGGTCGGCATCGCCGAAAGCGCGCGCCTGCAGGTGTTGCAGGAATTGCCCGGCAAACCGGTGGAGGTGCAGTGCCACGCCTGCGAGCAGGCGGCGGTTCTGGTATCGCTTGAGAACCTGCTTTCCTATCCGTGGATTCGCGAGCGCGTGCAGGCCGGCAAGCTCGCCCTGCATGGCTGGTATTTCGATATGGAATCCGGCGAGTTGCTGCAATACCAGCGCGACAGCGGCAAGTTTCAGGTGCTGGTCGCCAACGGCCATCCACTCAATGCAGCAGGTTCAACCGGTTCGACGGCCCATGCCGCTTAATCATCCTACCTTGTAATGGAGCCATCATGAGAATCAAGAGTGTCGTTTATGCTGCTGCGATTGGATTTGGATTCAGCCTTGGCAGTTTCGCACCGTCCGCCTACGCTGTAGAAGCAGCCGAACAGGCTGCCAGCCTGTCCGAGGCCGTCACGCAAGGCAAATCCCTCAGCAGCTTCCGCCTGCGCTATGAGTATGTCGATCAGGCCGGCAAGGACGAAACTGCCGATGCCTGGACGCTACGCAGCCTGATCGGCTGGAAAACCAAGCCGTTTCACGATTTCAGCGTGGCGGCCCAGCTGATCGGCGTTTCACCGCTCAACCATCAATATAACGATCTGGATAAAGGCGTGCTGGATCCGGACAAGCTCGATTATCCGGTGGTTGCCGACCCCGAGGATTACGACATCAATCAGCTCTATCTGGAATGGAGCGGCTTGCCTTCCACCAAAATCAGACTGGGCCGCCAGGCGGTGTTTCTCGACAACTGGCGCTTTGTCGGCGACGTGCGCTTCCGTCAGGTGATGCAGGTGATGGATGGCATCGCGCTGGAAAACAGCAGCCTGCCGGATACCGAAATTTATGTCGCGCACTTCGAGCGCATCAAGCAGATCACCACCAAGCGGCAGGACGTCAATGTCGAACTGATGAACGTCAAATACCGCTTTACGCCATCTGAAAGCCTGACCGGTTACGGCTATCTGGTCGATTGGAACGGCAGCGATCTGGAAGCCAATTCGAGCAAGACCTTCGGCCTGCGACTCGATGGCGTGCGCAAGGTGAGCGAGCACTGGAAACTGCTCTATACGGCCGAGTATGCCAAACAGGATGATTACAAGGATGGGCACAGCGACATCGATAACCACTATTACCGTGTCGGCGCCGGGCTCGGCCGTGGCGACTGGTTCCTGCGCATCGATCAGGAAAAGCTTTCCGGCAACAGCCGTGGCAAGGCATTCCAGACGCCGCTCGGCACCAACCACTTGTTCCAGGGCTGGGCCGACGTCTTCCTCACCACGCCGAAGGAGGGTATCGAAGACACCATGCTGATCGCCGGTGGCAAATTCATGGGCGTGACGCTCAAGGCCGAATATCACTGGATCGACGCCGACCGCAGTTTTGCCGAAATGGGCGGCGGTCGCGGCGACCGCTACGGTGAAGAACTCGATCTGAGTGCGGGTTACAGCTTCGGCAAACAGCTCAGTGGTTGGGTCGAATAGGCCACCTTCAGGGAAAAGGACCAATCCGCAGGTGCCCGCAAACGCGACATCGAAAAACTCTGGCTGACGCTGTTGTATAC
>JBEDHT010000043.1:0-3188 GCA_041174025.1 Pseudomonadota bacterium | reverse complement strand
AACTCTCCCCCGGCAGCCATATCAAATTCACGGCGGACGCGGCAATCCATGCCAGCCGGGCGCTGCGCATGAAGGTCGGCGACGAGGTGTTGCTATTCAACGGCGACGGCAACGACTACCTCTGCACGCTGAGCTTCATCAGCAAGAATGAAGTCAGCGCCAAAGTGACGTCGGTGCTTGCCAACCGCAGCGAATCACCGCTCAGCATCACGCTGATCCAGGCCATTTCCGCCGGCGACCGCATGGACTTCACCATCCAGAAAGCGGTGGAACTCGGCGTCAGCGCAATCCAGCCGATCGCCAGCCAGCGCAGCGTGGTCAAGCTTTCTGGCGACCGTGCCGAAAAACGGCGCGAGCACTGGCAAAACATCGTCATTTCTGCTTGCGAACAAAGCGGCCGCGCCGTCATACCCCCTGTTCTGCCGGTGACTTCGCTACCGCAATGGCTGGCTGACAACCCCCTGACAGCCATACCACCCGGCGGCGATAACAAGAGCAGCAGTCACACGGCACCGACACGCATCACACTTTCACCAACCGCTGCGGATAGCCTGAAGACGCTGGCGAAACCTGCAGGCGAAATCCAGCTGCTGATCGGCGCCGAAGGCGGCCTGACCGACAGTGAAATCGATCTCGCCAGTCTGCACGGCTTCACCCCGGTGCGCATGGGTCAGCGCATCCTGCGCACCGAAACTGCTGCGCTTGCTGCAATTTCATCCCTGCAAACCCTGTGGGGCGACTTCAATTTCACGCATATTTAATTGCAATAAGCCGTTATTTATATAAAATATGCGTTAAACGCATATTTTAGGGGGCATCATGGCAATCGGCCTATCCATACGAAAACGGCGCAAGGCGCTAGGCCTCACGCTGCAAGCGCTGGCAAAGCAGGTCGATGCCGACAGCGGCAACCTCTCCCGCATCGAGCGGGGGGTGCAAGGCGTCTCCGAACTTCTGCTGCGGCGCATCTGCGCGGCACTCGATTGCACCCCAGCCTATCTCTACGCTGATGCGGATGCGGCGCCCAGCGCTGCCGCGCAAAACAGCAGCGACATCTCCCCGCCTCAGCCGCAGGAATTCGTGCGCTGGTTCCGTTCTGCGGCGCCCTACATCCACGCATTCGGAGGCCGCACTTTCGTCATCGCCTTCGGCGGCGAAGTGGTCGATGACGGCCAGTTCGTTGCGCTTTCGCACGACCTCAACCTGCTCGCCAGTCTCGAAGTCCGCCTGGTGCTGGTGCATGGATCAAGACCGCAAATCGAATCGCGGCTGAGAAAAGCCGGGATCGAAACCCGGCTGGTTGAAGGCCTGCGCGTTACCGACGACGAGGCGATGGAAGCGGTGAAGGAAGCCAACGGCGCCGTGCGGGTTGAAATCGAAGCGCTGCTTTCCATGGGGCTGGTCAACTCACCGATGGCAGGCTCCGATATCCGCGTCGCCAGCGGCAATTTCGTCACGGCAAAACCTTTGGGCGTGCTCAACGGCGTCGATCTGCAACACACCGGTGAAGTGCGCAAGGTGGATGCGGCAGGTATCCAGAAACGGCTGGACGACGGCGAACTGGTGTTGCTCTCGCCCATGGGCTATTCGCCCACCGGCGAAGTATTCAACCTGTCGCTGGAGGATGTGGCGGTCAATGCCGCGATCGCGCTCGATGCCGACAAGCTGATCTTTCTGATGGATGCCAGCGGCGTGCACAATATTCGCGGCGAGCTCTTGCGCGAGATGACAGCGGCCAAAGCACGCAAGCTCTTGAACCATATTGAAGAAAAGGCCGAAAAGGACATTACCGAAGACGAGAAATACTATTTGCCAGCCTCGATCAAGGCCTGTGACAACGGCGTGGCAAGAACGCACCTGATCAGCCGCCATGTCGACGGTGCCATCCTGCAGGAATTGTTCACGCACGACGGCATCGGCACCATGATCACCGAAGAACCGCTGGAATCGATGCGACAAGCCGAGATCGGCGACGTCGGCGCCATCCTGCAACTGATCGAACCGCTCGAAGCCGAAGGCATTCTGGTCCGGCGCGGCCGCGAAAGACTGGAAATGGAAATCAGCCATTTTCACCTGATGGAACACGACGGCCGCATCATCGGCTGCGCGGCTCTCTACCCATTTGCGCAGGAAAAAACCGCCGAGCTCGCCTGCATGGCGATAGACCCCGGTTTCAGGCGCGGCGGCCGCGGCGACAGACTGCTGAAGTATTGCGAAGAAGCCGCCAGAGAACTCGGCCTGAAATCCATCTTCGTCCTGACGACGCGCACCGAACACTGGTTTCTTGAGCGCGGCTTCATCGAGCAGGACGTCAACAAGCTGCCGCAGGAAAGAAAGCAGCTCTACAACCTGCAACGCCGCTCCAAGGTGTTCTCAAAGAAAATCTAGCGCAGACAACATGAACCGGGCTTGAAATTTTTCCCGTATGCCCCATTTCATTATCAGACGAAGTTCACGCAACCGACTTTGATTGAAAGGAGCACAGACATGGCCAATATCTCTCGCAGAGACCCCTTCAGCGTCAGCGCGATTGACCCCTTCGATGAAGTGTTCAGAGGTTTTTTCCGCCCGGTAAAAATCGCTGAAGAAACGCAGCCGCAAATCCGCATCGATGTGGAAGAAGAGGAAAGCGGCTACACGGTGCACGCTGAAATCCCCGGGGTGGAGAAAGAAAACATCCATGTCAGCATCGACGGCAACCAGGTCAGCATCAGTGCCGAAGTGCGCAGGGAAAAAGAAGTGAAGGAAGGTGTTCGCGTGTTGCGCAGCGAGCGCTATTTCGGCAAGGCAACGCGCAGCTTTGCGCTGGAAAAGGACATCGACGAAAACCGCGCCGAAGCACGTTACAAGGACGGCATACTGGAGCTGTCGCTACCGAAGAAAGCGGTCAGCACGGCGAAAAAACTCACCGTCAACTGACATCACACCCAAGTAATCTCCTCGCTCTGGCGGCCACCCGGCCGCTTTTTTTCGCCTCAATACAGCCCGCTGACACGTCCTTCATCGTCAATATCGATCCGCGTCGCACAGGGCTCTTTCGGCAAACCGGGCATGGTCATGATGTCGTCGCAGATGATGACGACAAACTCGGCCCCGGCGCACAGTCTGATTGCACGCACGTTGAGCACATGCCCACTGGCTACGCCGCGCGCGCTGGCATCGGTGGAAAAGGAATACTGGGTTTTGGC
>JBEDHT010000042.1:0-9906 GCA_041174025.1 Pseudomonadota bacterium | reverse complement strand
TCGAACCGGTGTACCCATGATCATTCCTGAAAATTACTACAAAAGTAGTCTTCAATTTAGATGGGTGTGAATTGGAACCCAAGTGTTTGATTCAAATAGAATTGTGTAAGGTTTCATGTTCTTCAGGATGATTGCACCCTGCTGCTGAATTCCAGACAGCTTCTGCCCGGCGTGTATTTCACCAGTTCATCGAGGCTGCATTCAAAGTAATCGCAAAGTTTGATCAGGTTTTTCAGCGTAATGTTGTGCGTGTCTTCCTGCATCAGGCGATAGAGCGTGACACGGTTGACGCCGGTTTCATTGGCGAGCTCGACAATGGTGATGCGTTTGCCGATTCTCAGTTGTTTTTCAAGCAGTTTGGTTTTGATATTGAAGTTGATCATTTTTGCCTCTGGATTTAAATCGATGAAACAAAACGCGCCATTTAGTCGCATACATATTTCAGATAGGCATCTGAAGCAGTCGATACCGTTGAACTATTACAAATTATGTTAAGAAGGGCATCACCCGTTCAGGTGACGCGAGGCAATAAAATTCTGCGGGGCGGCTTCAGAAAATAAAAACGGCCTGAATGCAGGCCGTTGAAGGAGATGCAAAAGAAGATCAGCGGTTATTCCTCGATACCGAGCTCCTGAATTTTTCTGGTCAGGGTGTTACGCCCCATGCCGAGCTGATGTGCGGCTTCGATACGTCTGCCGCCGGTGTGCTGCAGGGCTTTTGTGATCAGAATGCGCTCGAATTCCTTGGTGCGCCCATCAAGAATCTCATGTTCGCCGCGGTTGAGGGCGTCGATGACATCCAGCGCCAGCGCTTCCTGCCAGTTGGTAGAGGTGGCAGGTTTGGCGGTATCTTCCTTCAGTTCGGGCGGCAAATCGGCGATGTCGATATTTTGCCCCGGTGCCATTACCGTCAGCCAGTGACAGACGTTTTCAAGTTGTCGGACGTTGCCGCTCCACGCCATGTTGGAGAGATAACGTAGCGCGTTGCTGGATGGTATCTTGGTGTCAACGCCGAGCTCCTGCGCGCTTTGCTGCAGGAAATGCTTGACCAGCAAGGGGATGTCCTCGCGCCGTTCGCGCAGAGGCGGCAAGCGCAAACGGATAACGTTGAGGCGATGGAACAGGTCTTCGCGGAAAAGACCGAGTTTGACGCGTTCTTCAAGGTCCTGGTGAGTAGCAGCGATGATGCGCACGTTGACCTTGACCGGTTGATGGCCGCCGACACGATAAAACTGACCGTCACAAAGTACGCGCAACAGCCGCGTTTGCAGGTCTGAAGGCATGTCGCCGATTTCATCGAGAAACAGGGTGCCGCCGTCGGCCTGCTCGAAACGCCCGCGTCTTGCGGCTTGCGCGCCGGTAAAGGCGCCGCGTTCATGGCCGAACAGTTCGGATTCGAGCAAATCCTTGGGGATAGCAGCGGTGTTGATGGCGATAAAGGGTTTGTCCGCGCGCGGGCTGTGTCTGTGCAGTGCACTGGCAACCAGCTCCTTGCCGGTGCCGGATTCGCCGTTGATCAGGACGGTGGCATGCGAGCGGCTGAGGCGGCCGATGGCACGAAAGACCTCCTGCATGGCCGGCGCCTGGCCGATGATCTCCGGTGTTTCTTCCTGCACCACAGCTTCGGTGGCTTGCCGCATGGATTCTTCCACCGCGCGGCGGATGATTTCGATGGCCTGGTCTACGTCAAACGGTTTTGCCAGATATTCGAAAGCGCCACCCTGAAATGCAGCAACGGCACTTTCAAGATCGGAATAGGCGGTCATGATGATGACGGGCGTGTCCGGCAGCCGCTGTTTGATCTCCTGCAGAAAATCAAGCCCGGAGCCATTCGGCATGCGGATATCGCTGACGACGACCTGAGGTTCTTCGCGGTTGAGCGCATTCAGCGCTTCCGGCACGGAAGAGTAGGTTTTGAATTCCATGTCGGTACGTGCCAAGGCTTTTTCAAACACCCAGCGTATCGATTTGTCGTCGTCAATAATCCAGATAGGTTTCATTTCAATTGCGCCTCAATACTAAATTTATTGCCTTGGTAGCAAGGTTTTCATGGCCGAGCTCTCGATCGGCAGCAGAATGGTGAAGCAGGTATAGCCTGCACGGCTTTCGCATTCGATCATGCCGTGATGCTGGGTGATGAAGGTTTGTGCCAGCGTCAGCCCGAGTCCGGAGCCGCCCTCGCGGCCGGAAACCAGCGGATAAAAAATGCGGTCGCGGATTTCCTGGGGGATGCCGGGGCCGTTGTCGATGATCTGCAGTTTGATGGCAACCCGATAGCGTTTTTTGGCCAGAGTGACTTGCCGTTCGGCGCGTGTGCGCAGAATGATTTCCCCAGGCGCGCCATCGGGACTGGGGTGGCTCTGCATGGCCTGCACTGCATTTCTGGCGATATTGAGCACGGCTTGAATCAGTTTTTCGCGGTCGCCGATCAATTCCGGCAGGCTGGTGTCGTAGTCGCGCTTGACGATCATGCCTTTGGGTGATTCTGCCAGTAGCAGGCTGCGAACGCGTTCCAGCACTTCATGGATGTTGGTCGGTTCGTATTTCGGTACCCGATGCGGCACCAGCAGCCTGTCCATCAGCGATTGCAGACGGTCGGCTTCCTTGATGATGACTTGCGTATATTCACGCAGGCTGACTTGCGGCAGCTCATGCTCCAATAATTGCGCTGCGCCGCGCAGGCCGCCGAGCGGGTTGCGGATTTCGTGCGCGAGGTTGCGCAGCAGCTCTGCGTTGGCTTGTTGCTGGATCAGCATGCGTTCTTCGCGGGCGATACGCAGTTGCTGATCCATCTGCTGGAATTCAAGCACCAGACAGGCCGGTTCTTCGTATACCGGCGTGACTGTGCAGGTGACGGCGAGCGAATTCTGCCGCAGCGTGGTGATGACGAACTCGTGCTCGCGGAAAGGGCTGTGGTTGTTCACCGCGTTTTCCAGTGCGGCATGCAATATTTCGCAATCGGGGAATACCTGGGAAATATTGAGGCCGGTAATCTGCCTCGCGCTCAGTGCGAAGACGACTTCTGCGCCGGGGTTGGCATAGACGACGTTTCTATCCTGATCGAGCAGGATCACGGCAGTCGCCAGATGTTCGAGACCGGCAAACGATGGGGGGATGTGATAGTCCATGGCAACCTAGTATAAGCAAAACCCGGGCCATGGGTGAGAACCGGCTGAAAAAAGCCTAGTTGAGTGACTGCAGCTCTTTTTGCAAAAGCTCAATGTTTCTCTGATGTGTGTCCACATCAGCCTGCAGACGCTTCATTTTTTCTTCAAATTTGGCCACATTGCGATAGGTTTTGCCGTTGGCGCCTTTGTAGACTTCGGGCACCGATTCCCCCTCGATGTAAGCCTGTCTGGCCTGTTCCAGCGCTTGTTGTTCAGCGGCCAGTTCTGCCTGCAATATCTCGCGGCGTTTGTCGTCACGCGCGCTCTGGGTTTCCTTGTCCACGCGCGGGAAACTGGCGGGCGTTGGCGTCCTGGCGTTCTTCGGCGTGCTGCTTGCACCATTCGAAGGCGGCGGGTCGATATCCAGTTTTTTTGCACCTTTTGTGGGCACGTTGGTGTAAGTCACCTTGCCGTCGGCATCTATGATCTTGTAGATTTCAGCCGCTGCAAGTTGTGCGAAGCCGAGAGCGGCGAGGCAGGCAACCGGCAGCAGTATCTTGTGCAATCGTTTCATGGCTGAGAGTTTAATGGAGTGCATGGTAGTGAGGCAACGAAACTTCCGTGCGGTTCGTTGACGATGGCTGGCTGGCGCTGAAATGAAGAAAGGCAGGTTGCCCTGCCTTTCCCGTTTGGTTGCTTTCAATTCACCGGCCTTTTGCGGCCTTTGGAATTTAGCAGCTGTAGTACATGCCGAATTCGACCGGATGCGGGGTCATGCGCAGCTTGTTGACTTCTTCCATCTTGAGGTCGATGTAGCTGTTGATCCAGTCTTCGGAGAACACGCCGCCACGGGTCAGGAACTCGCGATCCTTGTCGAGCGCTTCCAGCGCCTGCTCGAGCGAAGAGCAAACGGTCGGGATCTGCGCATCTTCTTCGGGTGGCAGATGGTAGAGGTCCTTGGTCGCTGGCTCGCCCGGGTGAATCTTGTTCTGCACGCCGTCCAGACCTGCCATCAGCAAGGCGCTGAAAGCGAGGTACGGGTTGGCGGTAGGATCCGGGAAGCGAGCTTCGACGCGGCGTGCCTTGTCGCCGTGAACGAATGGAATACGGATCGCGGCAGAACGGTTCTTGGCGGAATAGGCCAGTTTGACCGGTGCCTCAAAGTGCGGTACCAGACGCTTGTAGGAGTTGGTGCTCGGATTGGTGATCGCGTTCAGCGCGCGGGCATGCTTGATGATGCCGCCGATGTAGTACAGCGCGAACTCGGACAGACCGGCATAGCCGTTGCCTGCGAACAGGTTCTTGCCGTCTTTCCAGACGGATTGGTGAACGTGCATGCCGGAGCCGTTATCGCCGAAGAATGGCTTGGGCATGAATGTCGCGGTCTTGCCGTAAGCGTGTGCGGTGTTGTGTACAACGTATTTCAGCACTTGAGTCCAGTCTGCGCGGGTAGTCAGCGTGCTGAACTTGGTACCGATTTCACACTGGCCGGCAGTCGCCACTTCGTGGTGGTGCACTTCGACCGGAATACCCATTTCCTCAAGCGCGATACACATCGCCGAGCGGATATCCTGGAAGGAATCGACAGGGGGAACGGGGAAATAGCCGCCCTTGACGCCGGGACGGTGGCCGGTGTTGCCGCCTTCGAAGCTGTCGCCGGATGCCCATGCGCCTTCTTCGGAGTTGATTTTCACCATCGAGCCTTGCATGCTGGTGTTCCACTGGATGGAGTCGAAAATGAAGAATTCCGGCTCCGGGCCGAAATAGGCGGTATCGCCGAGGCCGCTGGACTTCAGATAGGCTTCAGCGCGTTTCGCCAGACTGCGCGGGCAGCGGTCATAGCCCTTGCCGTCGGTCGGGTCGACGACGTCACAGGTCAGGATCAGCGTCGGTTCGTCCATGAAGGGGTCGATGTTGGCAGTGTGCGGGTCAGGCATCAGCTGCATGTCGGAAGCCTGAATGCCCTTCCAGCCGGAGATGGAGGAGCCGTCGAAGGCGTGACCTTCGGTGAACTTGTCTTCGTTGAACGCAGAAATCGGCACTGTTACGTGTTGTTCCTTGCCTTTGGTATCGGTAAAACGGAAATCAACAAACTTGATGTCGTTTTCCTTTACCATTTTCATTACATCAGAGACCGCCATTTGATTCTCCTAAAACAATTGAATGAGGTTTTGAAATCACTATAGGTATAGTTTTTAGAACTTGTATCTAGCAGGAACCGTGCCATCGTTTAGATCACAATTTCTCATTTTCACACATAAGGTTACAAAAGAGAACAGCCGCATCAGGGTGATTTTGGTGCACCGACCCGGACACTTGCACCAAGTTGGTGCAAGTGCAGGCTGGAGTGGAAAGCAGCTATAATTTCTTTAATGAGCGTATGAAGTACAGCCCCTCCCGGGCTGGAATTATTTTGAAGGAGCAGATCATGGAGTCACTCAATAAAATTCTGCAGCATGCGCGTCAGCGTGCGCTTGAAAATGGTTTGCCCTATGCGGGCGCATTGACTCCGGGCGAAGCGCATGAAATTTTGAAGTTGGCGCCAAGTGCCAGACTGGTCGATGTGCGCAGTCGTGCCGAGCTGGAGCTGGTTGGCAGAATTCCACAGGCGATCCATATCGAATGGGCTTTCTATCCCGGCTGGGTGCCGAATCCGGATTTTGCCAGCCACCTCAACATGCAGATCGACAAGGAAGCGTTGGTGATGTTCATCTGCCGTACCGGCGGACGTTCGAATAACGCTGCTGCCGTGGCCGCGGCAGAGGGCTTCGCCGAGGCTTATAACGTGCTGGAAGGGTTTGAAGGCGCGGCGGAGCCGGCCACCTTGCAACGCGGCGGCATCAACGGCTGGAAGGCTGCCGGTCTGCCATGGACACACGGCTGACATGACCGATCGTTACGCGGTCATCGGCAACCCGATTGCGCACAGCAAATCTCCGCTGATCCATACGGCATTCGCAGCTCAGACCGGTCAGGATATTCAATATGACCGTGTGCTGGCGCCGCTGGATGGTTTTGCCGCTACGGTTGCCAGCCTGCGTGAAAATGGGTTCAGGGGCGCCAATGTCACCGTACCTTTCAAGCTGGAGGCATTCAATCTGGCGAACCGCCTGACCGAGCGTGCCAGCGATGCCGGTGCCGTCAACACCCTGCTTTTTTCGGACCAGGGTATTGTTGGCGACAATACCGACGGCGTTGGTCTGGTGCGCGATATCCGTAACAACCTCGGGGTTGCGGTTGCGGGCAAGCGCGTGCTGCTGATCGGCGCAGGCGGTGCGGCAGAAGGCGTGTTGCACCCGCTGCTGGAACAGCAGCCCGCCTTGCTGATCATTGCCAACCGCACGCTGGACAGAGCATTGAGCATGGTCAAGAAGGTTGAGGAGCAGGGCGACTTCCGTTTTGTTTCAGTCAATGCCTATGCTTTCGAGGATTTGCAGGGACAGGCTTTCGATATTGTCATCAATGCGACATCGGCGGGTTTGACCGACAGCCGTTTGCCGTTGCCTGAAGATATTTTTGCGCCGGGCGCGCTGGCTTACGACATGATGTACGGTCGTGACACACCGTTCATGCAGTTCGCACGCGCACACGGTGCTCGTGTAGCAGACGGCCTCGGCATGCTGGTCGAGCAGGCGGCAGAATCCTTTTTTCTCTGGCGCGGAATCAGGCCGCTGACGGCGCCGGTCATTGCCTCGTTCAGGGTTTAGCGTCCTGATGAGTTTTAAAGCTTATTTCTGGCGCGGCCTTCTGGCGCTGGTATTGCTGGTGCTGCTCTACCAGCTGTGGATTTTTCTGCATATCTGCTACTGGGTGCATCAGAATCCGGCTTCTACATCGTTCATGCGCGACCGCCTGGCAGAGATGCGCAAAGATGACCCCAAGGCGGTAATCAGGCATCAATGGGTGGATTACGACAATATTTCGATTCAGCTGAAACGCGCGGTCATCGCTGCCGAGGATGCAAAGTTTCCGGATCATGAAGGCTTCGATTGGGATGGTATCCAGAAAGCCTATGAAAAAAATCTGAAGAAAGGCAAGCTGGTGGCGGGTGGCTCGACCATCAGCCAACAGCTCGCCAAGAATCTGTTTCTCTCCAGCCAGCGAACTCCCTGGCGCAAAGCACAGGAGGCCGTCATTACCCTCATGCTGGAAACCATGATGAGCAAGCGCCGCATACTGGAGATCTACCTCAACATGATCGAGTGGGGCAATGGCGTATTCGGTGCCGAGGCAGCAGCGCGGCATTATTACGGAGTCAGCGCGAAACGTCTTTCAAGCTATCAGGCAGCAAAAATGGCAGCGATGATTCCCAATCCGCGCTATTACGACAAGCATCGTTCGACCCGTTTTCTCAATCGCAAGACGGCTACGATTCAGGCGCGTATGGCGCAGGTGGCGGTGCCGAAGTGACGGTGACGCTGACCGTGTGATGACTTCAGCAGTAGGGGAATGTTAATGGAATGGCTCTGGCTGCTTGCTTTTTTGCTGCTTCTGCTGGGTTTCGCCGGCTTGTTGCTACCGATGTTGCCGGGCGTGCCGCTTTTGTTCGGCGGATTTCTGCTGGCGGCGTGGATCGACGATTTTGCCCGTGTCGGCACGGTTGCGATGGTCATCATCGGTGTGCTGGCCTTGCTTGCATGGGCCATCGACATCGTGGCGTCATTGCTGACGACCAAATCGGCAGGCGCCAGCCGCCAGGCCATGATCGGTACCATCATCGGCGCTTTGGTCGGCATGCTGGCCGGTGTGCCCGGTTTGATTGTGGGCACGGTGGCAGGCGCCATCGTCGGCGAGATGATGGCGAGCCGTGACCCCGCGCACGCTACCAGGGTGGGTGTTGCTGCCGGCCTGGGTTTTGCCCTGGCGCTGGCCGCCAAGCTGGTGTTTGCCTTGCTGATGGTAAGCGTGTTTGTTTACGCCTATTTCTACTAGCCAGCGCGTCAGAGCATGGCTTTGAGGTAGCGCCCGGTATAGCTTTTTTCGGTTTTCGCAACGGTTTCCGGCGTGCCTTCGGCAATCACCATGCCGCCACCGTCGCCGCCTTCCGGACCCATGTCGATAATCCAGTCCGCAGTTTTGATGACATCCAGATTGTGCTCGATGATGACGATGGTGTTGCCGTGGTCACGCAGCCGGTGAATCACATCCAGCAATAGTTGAATGTCGGCAAAGTGCAAGCCGGTGGTCGGCTCGTCGAGAATGTAGAGCGTGCGGCCGGTATCGCGTTTGGAAAGCTCCAGCGCCAGTTTGACGCGTTGCGCTTCGCCGCCGGAGAGCGTGGTGGCGGATTGCCCCAGCGTGATATAGCCGAGGCCGACATCGAGCAGTGTCTGCAGCTTGCGCGCGACGACAGGTACTGCATCGAAGAACGCCCGGGCCTGCTCGACCGTCATTTCCAGCACTTCGCGGATATTCTTGCCCTTGTACTGGATTTCCAGCGTTTCACGGTTGTAACGGTGCCCCTTGCAGACGTCGCAGGGTACATAGACATCCGGCAGGAAGTGCATCTCGACGCGCAACACGCCATCGCCCTGACAGGCTTCGCAGCGGCCGCCCTTGACATTGAACGAATAGCGGCCCGGTCCGTAGCCGCGCGCACGCGATTCGGGGACGCCGGCGAACAGGTCGCGGATCGGCGTGAAAAGCCCGGTGTAAGTGGCTGGGTTGGAGCGCGGTGTGCGTCCGATCGGGCTTTGGTCTACGTCCACGACCTTGTCGAAGAAGGCGAGGCCGTCAATTTCTTCAAAAGGCGCGGGCTCGGTCGAGCTGCCGTAGAGATGTTGTGCGACAACGCGATAGAGGGTGTCGTTGATCAGCGTTGATTTGCCCGATCCGGAAACGCCGGTGACGCAGGTCAGAAGGCCTACCGGCAATTTAAGCGTAACGTCGCGCAGGTTGTTGCCCTTGGCGCCAGTCATCGTCAGCCAGCGCGCCGGGTCAGGCTGGTGGCGTTTTTTCGGTACCTCGATGGCTTTTTTTCCGCTCAGGTACTGGCCGGTGAGCGAGTCGTTGTTCTGCTGTATTTCCAGCGGCGTGCCGGCGGCGACGATCCGGCCGCCATGCTCGCCTGCGCCGGGGCCGATATCCACCACATAATCAGCCGCCATGATGGCATCCTGATCGTGTTCGACCACAATGACCGTATTGCCGATGTCGCGAAGGCGCATCAGGGTTTCCAGCAGGCGGTCGTTGTCGCGTTGGTGCAGACCGATGGAGGGCTCATCCAGCACATACATGACGCCGGTCAGGCCGGAGCCGATTTGTGAGGCAAGACGGATGCGCTGCGCCTCGCCGCCGGAGAGCGTTTCTGCCGAACGTGAAAGCGAAAGATATTCCAGACCGACATTGGTCAGAAATTTCAGACGGCTGCTGATCTCCTTGACGATCTTGTCCGCGATGGCGAGCTTCTGGCCAGTCAGTTCAAGAGTGTCAAAGAAAGTGAGCGCCTGCTTCAACGGGATTTCGCAGATTTCATGGATGTTGCTGCCGCCCACCTTGACGTGTCTCGCCTCGCGCCGCAAACGGGTGCCGCTGCAGTCCGGGCAGGCCTGTGAGTTCAGATATTTGGCCAGCTCTTCGCGTACCGTGATGGAGTCGGTTTCGTGATAGCGGCGCTGCAGGTTGTTGAGTATGCCTTCAAAAGTATGACTTTTCTGGTAGTAGCCGCCGCGCTCGTTCAGGTATTTGAAAGCGATGCTTTCCTTGCCGCTGCCATGCAGGAGAATCTGCTGGATATGCGGCGGCAGGTTTTCAAATGCGGTTTCGAGATCGAAACCATAATGCCCGGCCAGATTCTGCAG
>JBEDHT010000041.1:0-6971 GCA_041174025.1 Pseudomonadota bacterium | reverse complement strand
AAGAGGAAGAGAGAATCCTATTTGGCTCTCGAGGAACTCGAACCGATGCGGACAGAAGTCTTCACCCTGCGTTACCAGAAAGCCGAAGAGCTGAGAAAGCTGATCAGCAGTGACAAGCAGCGCATCCTTTCCAAGCGCGGCAGCGCGGTGGTTGATACCAGAACCAACACCCTGTTCGTGCAGGATACGTCCAGGAATCTGGAAAATGTGCAGAGCATCATCAACAAGATCGATATTCCAGTGAAGCAGGTGATGATCGAGTCCAGGCTGGTGATTGCCGACGAAGGCTTCAGCCGCAGTCTGGGTGCCAGATTCGGCGTGCAGCATCAGGCCACTTCAGGCCAGACACAGGTCGGTTCCAGTGGCACGCTCGGCAGTACGCTGACACGTACCTCATCCGGTGGCGAGGTGACGGAAACAGCCAACAACCCGGTCGGGTCTTCCGCGCTGGCAACATCGACAGGCGGTAACGGCTTCCTGTTGGGTACCAGCCCCGGCGGTGCGCAGGACCTCAACGTCAATCTGCCGGTGGCAAATGCATTCGGTAATTTTGCCTTGAGCTTGTTCAGGTTGCCTGCGGGTTTCCTGCTCAATCTTGAACTCTCGGCAATGGAGTCGGATTTGCGCGGCAAAGTGGTTTCCAGCCCGCGCGTGACGACAGCCAACCAGCAGGAGGCCATCATCGAGCAGGGTACGCAAATTCCTTATCAGCAGGCGACCAGTAGCGGCGCTACCAGCGTGCAGTTCAAGGATGCCACGCTGAGTCTCAAGGTGACGCCGCAAATTACGCCGGATGACAAGATCGTGATGGATCTGGAGGTCAAAAAGGACAGTCGTGGAGAAGTGACCAACGGTGTGCCCTCCATCAATACCCAGCGGGTTCAGACCCAGGTGCTGGTGGCCAATGGCGAGACCGCAGTGCTGGGGGGTATCTATGAGCAGACCGAGCGGAACGATGTGGACAAGGTGCCTTTCTTCGGTAACCTGCCGGTGCTGGGGCATTTCTTCAAGCGCACGGAAAAGGTTAACAACAAGACCGAGCTGCTGATATTCATCACGCCCAGGGTGCTGGATGAAAACCTCGCCATTAGTTAGAAAAGCGCTGATGTATTCGTCATACCGGCGCAGGCCGGTATCCAGTGCCTTTGTTTGACTGGGTTCCGGCCTGCGCCGGAACGACAAAACCGAATAAATCAGTGTTTCCTTGGTGCCGGGATTCTATAGATAGCGCAGACTGCAACTAATCACTTAAAATACCTGCCAACGCTATGGCAGGTATTTTATTTTGGCAAACATATTCTTTGTCGTGTTGATGGGGGCTGGCAAAACCACGGTTGGCCGTCTGGTGGCCCGGCATTTCAATAAAGATTTTTTCGATACCGATCATGAGATCGAGCGTCGCACCGGCGTGAATATCCCGCTGATTTTCGAGCTGGAGGGCGAAGCCGGATTCCGCCGTCGCGAGGCCGCCATGATCGAAGAGCTGACCCAGGCCGAAAATATCGTGCTGGCTACCGGTGGCGGGGCGGTGTTGCTGCCCGAAAACCGCAAAAACCTGAAGGCGCATGGGACGGTGATTTACTTGCGGGCCAATGTCAACGAGCTGTGGCTGCGAACGCGCAACGACAAGAACCGCCCCCTGTTACAAACCGAGAACCCGCGCGCACGGCTGGAAAAACTGTTCGAGGAGCGCGACCCGCTTTATCGCGAAGTTGCAGACATCATCGTCGATACCGGCGGGCAAGCAGTCGGTACCATTGTCCATGAAATAGAAAGTTTGCTGGAACAGCGGCAGGCTCAACAAACAGCGCAAAAAACCAAGGCATCAAATGCAAACTCTTGACGTCTCTCTGGGTGACAGAAGTTACCCGATACACATCGGCTGCGATCTGCTGACGCGGGCCGAACTCATTCTGCCGCATCTCAAGCGCAAGCAGGTCGCGATTGTGACTAACACCACGGTGGCGCCCTTGTATCTTGACCGTATCACGCAGCCGCTGCGCGAAGCGGGCGTGAGCGTCGTTCCGGTCATTTTGCCCGATGGCGAAGCCTACAAGAACAGCGAAACATTGAACCTGATTTACGATGCGCTGCTGGAGAACCGCTGCGAGCGCAACACCACGCTGATAGCCCTCGGCGGCGGCGTCATCGGCGATCTTACCGGCTATGCGGCCGCCACTTATCTGCGCGGCGTACCGTTCATCCAGGTGCCGACCACGCTGCTCTCGCAGGTGGATTCTTCAGTGGGCGGCAAAACCGGCATCAATCATCCGCTCGGCAAGAATATGATAGGCGCGTTCTACCAGCCGCAACTGGTGCTGGCCGACATTTCCACCCTCGGCACATTGCCGCCGAACGAGCTTGCGGCGGGCATGGCAGAAGTCATCAAATACGGCCTTATACGTGATCTCGAATTCTTCGAATGGCTGGAACAGAACGTCGAAAAACTGAATGCGCTGGATACTGATGCCATGAGCTATGCCATTTATCGCTCCTGCCGTAACAAGGCAGAAGTGGTCGCTACCGACGAACGCGAAAGCGGCGAGCGTGCACTGCTCAACCTTGGCCATACTTTCGGCCACGCCATTGAAAACGCCATGGGTTACGGTGTCTGGCTGCATGGCGAGGCCGTTGCGGCCGGCACCATGCTTGCGGCGGATCTCTCGCGCAGAATGGGCTGGCTCAGTGCGGATGAAGTCGTGCGTATCCGCAAGCTGCTGGTGGCGGCAAAATTGCCGGTCGATGCGCCTGATCTCGGCGTCGAGCGCTATGTGGATTTGATGAGCATGGACAAGAAAGTGGTTGACGGCAAGATCAGGCTGGTGTTGCAGCAGGGTATAGGTAAATCGGTCATTACCAGCGATTACGATGCAGAAGCCCTGCGGCAGACGCTTAGCGCGATCGGAAAGGGCTGACGCACGCATGCCAGAGCTTGCGCCATACGCTGCCCACCCGGAGCAGAGCCGCGGCCGCCGCTATCCCGAGCAGGCGCCCTATGGCCGCAACCAGTTTCAGCGCGACCGCGACCGCATCATCCACTCCAGCGCCTTCCGGCGGCTGGAATACAAGACCCAGGTTTTCGTCAATCATGAGGGCGATCTGTTCCGCACCCGCCTGACGCACAGCCTCGAAGTTGCCCAGATCGCACGCGCCATTGCCCGCAATCTCAACCTGCAGGAAGACCTGGCCGAAGGTATCGCGCTGGCGCACGATCTTGGCCATACACCATTCGGCCATGCCGGGCAGGATGCTCTCAACGATTGCATGAAAGCCCACGGCGGCTTTGAGCACAATCTGCAATCATTGCGGGTGGTCGATTATCTCGAACAGCGTTACGCCGAATTCGACGGTCTCAATCTCAGTTTTGAAATGCGTGAGGGTATCCTCAAGCACTGCTCGGTGAAGAACGCCAGAATGCTCGGCGATGTCGGCGAACGCTTCATCAGGAAACAGCAGCCCTCCCTCGAAGCGCAGCTCACGAACCTTGCCGACGAAATCGCCTACAACAACCACGATGTCGATGACGGCTTGCGCTCCGGTCTGATCACGCTGCAACAACTCTCTGAAGTGCAGATATTTGCCGAGCATCTGCAGCAGGTGAAAAAACTTTATCCGGCACTTGAAGGCAGGCGCCTGATTCATGAAACCGTGCGCCGCATGATCAACGCCCAGGTGGTTGACCTCAGCCGCCAGAGCAGCCGGCTGATTGCCGATGCCGCGCCGCGAAGCATAGACGATGTGCGCGCCTTGCCGTCGCTGATTGAATTCAGCGATGACATGCGCAAGCAACAGAACGAACTCAAGCGCTTTCTGCGCGCCCATCTATACCAGCATTACCGTGTCAACCGCATGAGTGCCAAGGCCCGGCTTATCATCCGTGAACTGTTCGCTGTTTTTATCGAAGACCCGGCGCTCATGCCGGATGAATTCCGCGCCTATGCTGAAAAAGACCAGCCGCGCGCAGTAGCCGATTACATCGCCGGCATGACAGACCGCTACGCCATACGCGAATACCGCAGACTCTTCGCAATAGAAGAACAATCGCTCTGAGCTGTTTTCAGCCTGTCATCTCAGCCGGTGAGTAGCAGGCAATCTCACACCAGTCATTCCGGCGCAGGCCGGAATCCAGACCTGGTGTGACAACCAAACCGCTGGGCCCCGGTTTTCGCCGGGTGACAAAACCGAATCAATCAGTGTTTCTAACAAACGCGCTTTACATCAGGCGCAATCAAGCAGCTCTAACTTCATCCAATAATTCCGGGTGGCGATCGAGCACCTTGAGCAGTTTCACCAAGGCCAGCGGCGGCTTGATCTTGCCGTTCTCGTAGCGCGAGAAGGCATTGATGCCGCCGCCGAAGATTTCAGCGGCCTCTCTTTGACCGAGGCCGAGCTTCTTGCGCACGCTGACGATGAAGCCAGGGTCAACGATGACCGCGTTCACCTGCTTGTTGAACGCCTGCATCTCGCGCATGACGCGTTCGGTTTCAGCCATCTCGGTGATGGACTCATCGCACGCGGGGCAAAAGTCGGCCGTTACCGCTGGAATCACGGTGGTTTCACCCTTGTAGGTATAGGGTAGGTCGCGGGTGTCATGGATCAATTCCGCCGCGCCGCAAACAGGACATTTCATGTTCATAGCTCCTTGAAGGACACGATCAGCACGTCATCAATGACCGTCAGTTTCAGGTACACGTCGCCCGCCTGCGTGCTGGGGCGGTACACGTCCTGCCATACCGTGTGATCGGCATGGGTGGTCATGCTCTTGTAAAAATCCGCTGGTGTGAGTGCTATCACCACGTCCAGCATCTCGGAGAGTTCCAATCCCAACGCGGTGGCGCCAAGTCGGGCTGAATGGGTTGCACGCACCTTGCCAGCCGCTACAAAGGCCTTGACTACGGACAGCTTGCAATGTGGGTTGGTTTCTCCATAGGCAAATTCTAACCAAGTTGGTTGGTATTGGCAAATTGGTTAGTTAAATTGAACCCCGCGATTTTGTCCATGTGCTCTAAAGAAAGCGCTGATTTATTCGTCATACCGGCGTAGGCCGGTATCCAGTATTTTCAATAGGTTGTTGTCATTCCGGGTTCGGCTTTCAGCCGTCCCCGGAATGACAACAATTTTGTTTCGGTTCAATAGCGTGACAGCCAAACCTATGGGTCCCGGCATTCGCCGGGGTGACAAAACCGAATCAATCAGTGTTTCTCTAACAAACGCAGTGTGTTCTTCATAAAACAGAACAGTCTTAAAAAATGCTTACGCCAGACGATTTGAGGCCATTTGTTGCATGTAACACCCCTGCCTGATAAGATGTTGCATGTAACATCTTATCAGGAGGCGCTATGGGGTCTACCGTTTCAGAACGTGTCACCAAGTACCGTGCCGGCTTGCGGGCTGCTGGTATGCGTCCCATTCAGATATGGGTGCCTGATATCCGGGCGGAAGGTTTTGCAGAGGAGTGCCGCCGTCAGTCATCGCTGGCAGCAGAACACGATCATCGTGATATCGCAACTCTCGAATTGCTTGATCAGGCGCTGTCTGATCTGGATGAGGCAGCATTGTGAAGCGTGGCGAAATCGTAACAATTGCGATGCAGGGAGATTTCGGCAAGCCGCGTCCGGTGTTGGTCATTCAGTCCGATCTGTTTAATGCTACGCATGCTACCGTCACGGTCATGCTGATTTCAGGCGAGCTGGTCAATGCGCCGCTATTCAGGATCAACCTTACCCCGGATGCAGATAATGGCCTAAGCAAAGCCAGTCAGATACAGGTGGATAAAATCATGACGGTACGGCGTGAGAAAATCGGCGCCAGCATCGGCCGCCTGGATGAACTCACCATGTTGCAGGTAAACAGGGCGCTGGTTGTGTGGGCGGGATTGACATAAAGCACTCGTGCTTAAAGCCTTTGCGCCTGCAATCTCAAGCAGTCTGTTGCAAAAAAACAACATTGCACCAAAAAGAGACACAAAACCCCAAGAATTCCTTGCGATGCCTTATTTGGCTTTGGCATACTACATCTACCTTTCCGTAAGGGGAGTTCGCGAACTCTGTTATCAAGTTCGCACTGTTGAACCTGATAACAGCTAATTAAACGCAACAGGAGATAGATATGAATAAGAAATTAGGTATGGCAGTTGCTGGTGCCGTCATGGCATTCGGCGCTACAGCCGCTAACGCTGGTATCACCATTCCAGCAGGCGACTGGACCATCGACATTGGTGGTAACGTAAACGCTTACTACAACCATGTTAACCGTGATGTTGAAATCAAAGTTGGTGGCGTAAAGCTTCCTTCTGCTATCGTAGAAGCTGTTGGCTTCAACGATGACAGTGTTAACGACATCAACACTGGTCTGTTGCCTTCCGCAATCGGCATTGGTGGTAAGACACGCCAAAACGATCTGGATATCGCATTCCAGTTCACATTCTTTACTGGTGCTAACTCCGGTACACAATCTGCAGCTGGTGGCAACACCCTGAACATTCGTCAAGCTTACATGACTTTCGGTGATGCTTCCTGGGGTACTATCAAGCTGGGCCGTGATCTCGGTATCTTCGGTTCTGACGCTATCCTGAACGACATGACCCTGTTGGGTGTTGGTGTTGGTACTGTTAATAATCTGGAAAGCTCCACACTGGGCCGTATCGGTTCCGGTTACATCTACGCTGACTGGGTTGGTCAAATCTCCTATGCTTCTCCAAACTGGAATGGCTTCAGCTTCAACGTTGGTCTGCGTGAAGGCTGGACGAATGGCGCAGCCGGCAACAATGCTCGTCGCAACCTCGGTTACGAAGGTAAGGTTGGCTACGAATGGGCTGGCGACGTTTCCGGTAAGGTTTGGGCAGGTTTCATCAGCCAAAAGCATGAAGACGGCGGCAGCGGCTTCTTCGACCGTGAATATACTTCCCGTGGTTGGGACCTAGGTGGTAAGGTTGCTTTCAGTGGCCTGCAACTGGTTGGTTACTACTATGA
>JBEDHT010000040.1:0-6564 GCA_041174025.1 Pseudomonadota bacterium | reverse complement strand
AACTTGTTTTGTCAGCGCCTATTAATAGGTTAAGTGTGGCAAAAAGAAAAAGGGGCATCATGCCCCTTTTTCTTTTTCCAGTGCAGGATCGTTCAGGCTGTGCGTTCAGGCCGAGAAAGATGAGCCGCAACCACAGGTGCTGGTCGCATTCGGATTGCGAATGACGAACTGCGAACCTTGCAGACTATCCTGATAATCAATTTCCGCGCCCATCAGATACTGCAGGCTCATCGGGTCAATCAGCAGGCTGACACCGTTTTTTTCAACCTGGGTGTCATCTTCGTTCACTTCTTCTTCAAAGGTAAAACCGTACTGAAAGCCGGAGCAACCACCACCACTTACAAATACGCGCAACTTGAGATCAGGCGTACCTTCCTCGTCAATCAGCTCCTTGACCTTCTGCGCTGCGTTTTCAGTGAAAACCAGCGGGCTTGGCATTTCTGTTACTGCGTTCATAATCAACTCCTTAATCCCTAACGAAACATTATCCGGCCTCGGCAACTGCCGGTCAATCCTTGTTTAGCCCCTTGCCGCCACAATGGGGTCAGAAACCGCCCCGTCCGCGCGATCTCCCAGATAAACAAGTTTGCCTTCGACTACTGCACCTGTATGCATTTCCAGCGTTTTATAGCTCACATCTCCTGTGACTCTGGATTTCGCCTGTAATTCAACAAATTGCAATGCATTGACGGGCCCAATCACTTTGCCGTTGAGCACAACCTGTGAAGCTTTCACCACACCTTCTATACAGCCATGCTCGCTCAGCACAAGCGTACTTGGCACCGACTCCATCACATTCCCATGAACCGTACCGTCTACACGCAAGCCTCCGGAAAAATGCATATCCCCATCGATACGGGTCTCTGCGCCGATAAGAGTGTCGATGCGGCTCGCTATCTTATTGCGGTTTCTAAAGAACATAGCTTTCCTCTTCTATATGCGTGCTCATATCGGCAAATCAAGTTGCTGGGTGATTTTGGGTTGTCTGGCGCCGGGTTCGATCAGCGTCAGCTCTACGGACATATCCTCAAGCACATCGGTCAGCGTAAATTGCCCGTCAACACGCTGATAATACTTGAAATTAATCTTGATCGGACCAATCAGGTCCTGTCCGTTGCGCAAGGGCAATGTCATGCCTTCACCATCTTTCATGCCCTTGAGGTTCAACATGAGCCTACCCTGCGCCCACTTATCATGTCGTCCGGACTGAATCAGCAGCACATGATACTCATATTGATTCTGCAATTTGCCTTTATTGATTTTGAAACTATGCAACTTGAGTTCGCCGGAAGTCGCGTTTTCACTGAGTATTCCGCGGTAAAAAGCGAGCTCCTCCTTCAGCTGCATGGACTCATCCTGTAACGCAGCAATCTCTTCGGTAAGCGTTCTTTGTGCTGCACGCTCAACCTGAAGCTGCCGCTCGCGATACACGGTTTTTGCCTCCAGTGTCTGATTGTCCCGCAGCAGACCATTGAGATTTCGCATCAGCGTATCGTAATCGACACCTGAGTACTGCCAATATCCGATCAGGTAGCCGAACAACACCAACAAAGCCACGACCAGCAGCTGTGAATACCAAGGCTGCGACGGACGCAGAACAACCTTTTTCGCCGTCGTGCCGAAATGTCCACGTAATCGTCGCGAAACTTTTCTCATGACCTCATGGTAACAAAGGTACCACTTCCAGTCCGGTACGCTCCGGCAAGCCAAACATGATATTCATGTTCTGCACGGCTTGACCTGCAGCACCTTTGACCAGATTGTCGATCACCGAAAGAACCACCACAGTATCGCCACCCTGCGGTTGGTGCACGGCTATACGGCATTGATTGGAAGCACGCACCGAACGCGTTTCCGGGTGCGAATTTGCGGGTAGTACGTCAACAAAATGCTCGTTGCGGTAAGTCTCTTCAAACAGCTGCTGAAGATCACAAGGGGTTTTCAGCCTGGCATAAAGTGTTGCATGAATGCCACGTATCAGCGGCGTAAGATGCGGGACAAATGTCAGGCCGACCGGCATACCGGCAATATTGCCCAAACCCTGACTGATCTCCGGCAGATGTCTGTGCCCGCCTACACCATAAGCCTTGAAGTTGTCGGCAGCCTCTGCGAACAATGTATGTACCTCGGCTTTGCGGCCGGCGCCGCTGACACCGGATTTGGCATCAGCAATCAGGCCGGACGGATCGACGACACCGGCTTGCAACAACGGCATGAAGCCCAACTGCACAGCGGTCGGATAACATCCGGGGTTGGCGATCAAACGTGCATTGCGGATCTGCGCCCGATTGAACTCAGGCAAGCCATAAACCGCCTCACCAATCAGGTCGGGGCAGGCATGCTGCATGCCGTACCATTTTTCCCAAACCGCGACATCCCTGATGCGAAAATCAGCCGCCAGGTCGATGACTCTTACACCCTTGTCCAGCAGCGCTCTGGTCTGCTGCATGGCAATACCGTTGGGCGTTGCAAAAAACACCACATCGCAAATGCCAAGATCAGCACTGGCAGGATCGACAAAACTCAAGTCGACATAGCCGCGCAGGCTGGGGAACATGTCAGCGACGGGCTGGCCGGCTTCACCGCGTGAAGTGATGGCTACCAGTTCTGCATGCGGATGCAGGGCGAGCAAGCGTAACAGTTCTACACCCGTATAGCCTGTGCCGCCAACAATACCGATTTTCAATTTTTTAATGCTTGTCATGTTCTCAATAAATTCAGGTCGTCAGACCATATTGGGGATTTAGATAGTAACAAAATTTCAGATAAAACCACAAAGTAACGGCCATAAAAGGAAAAAGCCGCAATATGCGGCTTTTTCAGGTCTGGCTTTACAGATATGGCGATTAACGCTTGGAGAACTGTTTACGACGGCGCGCTTTGCGCAGACCGACTTTTTTACGTTCAACTTCGCGTGCATCACGTGTTACGAAACCAGCCTTGGACAAAGCACTTTTCAGCGCGGCATCGTAATCGATCAGTGCACGTGTGATACCGTGACGGACTGCACCGGCTTGGCCGGACTCACCACCACCAGTGACATTGACCATGATATCGAAGCTGGCTTCATTTTCTGTCAGGGCCAGAGGCTGACGCAGAATCATGCGCGATGTTTCGCGGGAGAAGTATTCATCGGCCGGCTTGTCGTTGATCACGATGTTGCCCTTGCCGGACTTCAGAAAAACACGAGCCACTGAGCTTTTGCGACGACCCGTACCGTAGTTGTATTTACCAATCATGTCTAATCCTTAAGCCTGGCTTTGAATTTTCAAAGGCTGTGGTTGTTGCGCAACATGGTCATGCTTCTCGCCGGCATAAACCTTGAGCTTGCGAATCATGGCGTAGCCGAGAGGACCCTTGGGCAACATGCCCTTGACAGCCTTTTCCAGCGCACGGCCAGGGAATCTTTCCTGCATCTTGCCGAAAGTCGTTGTGGAAATACCACCTGGGTAACCACTGTGGCGGTGATAAAGCTTGTCATCAGCCTTGTTGCCGGTCACTTTGATCTTGTCAGCATTGACCACAACAATGTAATCGCCAGTGTCGACGTGAGGAGTGTAAATGGTCTTGTGCTTGCCACGCAGACGGTGTGCGATTTCGCTCGCCAGCCGGCCGAGCACCAGATCGGTTGCATCTACAACGAACCAATCACGCTTTACTTCATGCGGTTTTGCGGAAAAAGTCTTCATTTGACTACCAATACTTGCCAAAAAAATTAAGAGGGCGATTTTATGCCAGCGCTTGCGTGCTTGTCAAACGTTATTATCATCGGGCCGGTGGCGTTTTGGCGCAAACGTCTCGTTTCGTTTTTACAGCAGGTAGCTCGTCAGCAGGCCGGTAAAAATCGCCGCCCCCAGCCAGTTGTTATGCAAAAAAGCCTTGAAACAGTCCTGACGCTGCCTGGTGCTGATCAGGCGGTAATGATACCCGGCGATCAGAGCTGCCACGCACAAACCCGCATAAAAAGGCCAGGCCAGCCCCAGCCTGATGCCAACAAAAACGAGCAGCGCCAGCATTGCCGCATAGCAGGCCGTAATCGCGGCCACATCCCGTTTTCCGAAAAAAATCGCCGATGATCGTATGCCGATCTTCAAGTCGTCATCACGGTCGACCATGGCATATTCGGTGTCGTAGGCGATAGCCCAGAATATGTTGGCTAACAGCAACAGCCATGCCGGCCAGGGTACGCCGCCGGTCAGTGCAGCAAAAGCCATCGGAATGCCGAAACCGAATGCAATGCCGAGATAGGCTTGCGGAATGGCCAGAAACCTTTTGGTCAAAGGATAGCTGACAGCCAGAAACAAGGCGACAAAAGACAAGGCAATAGCGAGGGGGTGAAGAAAAAGCACCAACATGAAAGCGACCAGACTCAACATGCCCGCCAGCATCACGGCTTCCTTGACGCTGACTTCACCACTGACCAGAGGACGCAACCGGGTGCGCTCGACATGGCCATCAAAACGCCGGTCGGCAATATCGTTCATGACGCAACCGGCAGAACGCATCAACACCGTACCGGCGAGGAAAATGCATACCACCTGCCAATCCGGCTGCCCCTGTCCGGCAATCAGAAGCGCCCAAAGCGTGGGCCAGAGCAACAGCAATATGCCGATAGGCTTGTCCAGCCGGGTCAGGCGATAATAGGCATTGATTTTCTCTTTATAGCTCATAAATTCAGCACCTGAGGCAGAAAAACCTCGGTCACCATGATGGCCGAGCGCCCGAGCCTGAATATGGAACGCCTGGCCCACACCGCGCGCGGCTTTGCAGCAAGATGGCTCACTGCACGCCGGTAAAGGTTATGGTGATTCGACAGTTTCTTGAATTCAAGCTGCGTGCGCGTCACTCTGGGGTTCATGAACAGGGCGGCGCCCAGCGGCCTGTTACCCAGCTTTCCCAGCGCCAGCCATTCACCGCGCAGACTATGACGCGGCAGCACGCTATGGGCAAAAACCACGGGCTCACCGTTGCAATACAGATGAACTTCTCGCAACAGGGCATTCTGCCGCCACGGCAGCGCCAGCAATTCGGCCTCGTCCACCTGTGGTCTGGCATACTGGTGGCGGCTGGTTTTCACGCAGAAATCCGGGCTCGCCGATTGCAGCCGCCGGGTCAGCGACCCTTGTTCGATCAGCCAGGGCCGGTATCTGCCGCTGTTTACGGGGTTTTTGATCCAGGGCGAATGGGTCAACAAAGGGCGGGATTGGACTTTCACGACGAGATTATGTCACAGCTGCGCAAGCCTCACATCAGACCTTGACCAACTCTTCCGCATGACCGAGCCAGCGCTGCAGGTGGTGTTCGACCGCGGCCACATCTTGCTTCAACAAAGTTTCTGCAGCCGCTTTGGCCGACTCAAGCAAATCGGCATCGCGCTCCAGATCAGCGATTCTCAGCATCGGCAAGCCGCTCTGCCGGACACCGAGGAATTCACCGGGACCACGCAGATGCAAATCCGCCTGCGCGATGGCAAAACCATCATTCGATTCATAGATCACTTTCAGGCGCGCCCGCGCCGTTTCTGAAAGCGGGTTCTGGTACAGCAGCAGACATGTACTTTTCTCGGCGCCCCGGCCGACACGACCGCGCAACTGGTGCAGCTGCGAAAGCCCCATGCGTTCGGCATGTTCAATCACCATCAGGCTGGCGTTCGGCACATCGACACCCACTTCGATGACCGTGGTCGCCACCAGCAGCTGGAGCTGATTGCAGCTGAACTGCACCATCACATCCTGCTTTTCGGCTGGCTTCATACGGCCGTGCAGCAGGCCGATGCGCAAATCAGGAAATGCATCGCGCATGTATTCATAAGTATCCATCGCCGTCTGCAACTGCAGACTCTCGGATTCTTCGATCAACGGGCACACCCAGTAAGCCTGACGGCCCTGCAGACAGGCCTGATGGACACGCTGCAGCACTTCGTCACGCCGGCTGTCGGATACCAGCTTGGTCGTTACCGGTGTGCGGCCCGGCGGCAGCTCGTCAATCACCGACACATCGAGGTCAGCGTAGTAGCTCATTGAAAGCGTGCGTGGTATCGGTGTCGCGCTCATCATCAGCTGATGCGGCGCTTCAACACGGCCGGACTTGCCTTTCTGTCTTAACATCAAACGCTGCTGCACGCCGAATCGATGTTGCTCGTCGACAATCACCAGCCCCAATGCGGCAAACTGCACCTGTTCCTGAAAGATCGCATGCGTACCGATCACCAGCGCGGCCTCGCCGCCAGACACCCTGGCGAGTGACTGATCGCGCTCTTTTTTGCTCTGGCTACCGGCCAGCCATGCTAGCTCGATACCCAATGGCGCGAGCCAGACGCTCAATTTGCGAAAATGCTGCTCGGCGAGAATCTCTGTCGGCGCCATCATGGCGACCTGCCAACCATGCTCTATCGCCTGCAGTGCGGCCATGGTCGCAACAATCGTTTTACCGCTGCCGACATCGCCCTGCAGCAAACGCTGCATCGGATGCGGTTGAGTCAGGTCCCGGGTGATTTCACAGGCGGCTCTTTGTTGCGCTGGCGTCAATTTGAACGCCAGATTCTTCAACAGCGCCGTAATCAGT
>JBEDHT010000039.1:0-3663 GCA_041174025.1 Pseudomonadota bacterium | reverse complement strand
CTGTTCACCGGCGACGACAGGCGCGCCTGTCTCGCCCGCTGGATGGCGCTGGCAGGCTCGATTGCGGGTTTTCTCGCGACCTTGCCGCTCTATACCGAATTCAATTTCGCCGATGGCGGGTTCCAGTTCCAGGAACGTTTCAGCTGGATTCCAGCTTTCAATATCCATTATCACCTCGGTGTCGATGGCATCTCGGTGCCGCTGATCCTGCTGACCAGCTTCATCACCATGGTGGTGGTTGTAGCCGGCTGGGAGGTGATCGAGAAGCGCGTGGCGCAATACATGGCCGCCTTCCTTATCATGTCCGGCCTCATGATCGGCGTCTTCAGCGCGCTCGACAGCATTCTGTACTACGTGTTCTGGGAAGCGATGCTGATCCCGATGTTTCTTGTCATCGGTATCTGGGGCGGCCCCAACCGTGTTTACGCGACCATCAAGTTTTTCCTCTACACCCTGCTCGGTTCGCTGCTGATGCTGGTGGCATTCATTTATCTCTATCATCAGACCGACAGTTTTGCTGTCACTGATTACTACCAGCTGCCGCTGTCACTGCCGGTGCAGGTGCTGATTTTCTTCGCCTTTTTCATGGCATTCGCGGTCAAGATCCCGATGTGGCCGGTGCATACCTGGCTGCCGGATGCCCACGTAGAGGCGCCGACCGGCGGTTCCGTCGTGCTGGCCGCCATCATGCTGAAGCTCGGTGCCTACAGCTTCCTGCGCTTTGCCATGCCGATCGCTCCGGATGCCTCACATTTCCTGGCCGGTTTCATGATCACGCTGTCGCTGATATCGATTGTCTACATCGCCTTCGTTGCGCTGGTGCAGAAGGACATGAAGAAGCTGATCGCTTATTCGTCGATTTCCCACATGGGTTTTGTGACGCTCGGCATGTTCATCTTCAATCCGCTCGGCATGGAGGGCGCGGTCGTGCAGATGATCTCGCACGGTTTTATTTCCGGTGCCATGTTCCTTTGCGTGGGCGTTTTATACGACCGCGTGCACTCGCGTGAAATCGCCGCTTACGGCGGTGTTGCCAACACCATGCCGACCTTTGCCGCCTTCGCGGTATTGTTCGCCATGGCCAATGCCGGCTTACCCGGCACATCCGGCTTCGTCGGCGAGTTCCTCGTCATCCTCGGCGCCTTGCAGGTGAACTTCTGGTACGCATTCCTCGCTGCCCTGACGCTGATTTTCGGTGCTGCTTACACGCTGTGGATGGTCAAGCGTGTATTCTTCGGTGAAGTCGGCAACCAGAATATCGCCGTACTGAAAGACCTGAGCAAGCGCGAGTTCCTCGTTCTTGGCGTGCTTGCCGTCATGGTGATCGGTTTCGGTGTCTATCCTGCCCCGATTACCGAACTGACCAACGCCAGCGTGACACAGTTGCTGTCACACCTCGCGCAGAGCAAGCTGCCGGCCGGATACTGAGACTGAGATCAATCATGAGCAATATTTTTTCCGACCTCATCACCGCATTGCCCGAAATCTTCGTGCTCGGCATGGCGATGTTCATACTGCTGCTGGACCTGTTCCTCAAGCCCGCGCAGCGCGGCCTGGTTTTCTGGCTCTCCCAGTTGACGCTTGCGGGCGCGGCCGTCATTACCGTCGTCACGCATACGCCGGCCGTGACCTATGCCTTTAACGGCATGTTTGTCGATGACCCGATGGCGGATGTTCTGAAAGTGATGACCTATATCGGCACTGCCATCATGTTCGTCTACACGCGCCATTACCTCAGCCTGCGCGGCATGTTCCGTGGCGAGTATTACGCGCTGGTATTGTTTGCCATGGTCGGCATGATGATCATGATTTCCGGCCAGAATTTCCTCACGCTGTACATGGGTCTGGAGCTGCTCTCGCTTTGTCTCTATGCGCTGGTGGCGCTCGACCGCGACAATCCGCGTGCCACCGAGGCGGCGATGAAGTATTTCGTGCTTGGCGCGCTGGCGTCCGGCATGCTGCTTTACGGCATGTCCATGATGTACGGCGCCACCGGCAGTCTCAACATCAATGAAGTAGGCCAGTCGCTGGCGCATGGTGCGCCGACTTACTCCATGCTGATTCTGGGTCTGGTGTTCATCGTCGCCGGTCTGGCGTTCAAACTCGGTGCCGTGCCGTTCCAGATGTGGGTGCCGGACGTTTATCATGGCTCGCCTACCGCCATGACCATGCTGATCGGCTCGGTGCCCAAGCTGGCTGCATTCGCCATGGTGATCCGCCTGCTGGTGCAAGGTCTCTATGTGCTGGCGGTGGATTGGCAGGGCATGCTGGTCATCATGGCCGTACTGTCGATTGCGATCGGTAACGTGACCGCCATCGCGCAGACCAATCTCAAGCGCATGCTGGCGTATTCCACCATCTCTCATGTCGGGTTTCTGCTGTTCGGTCTGATGAGTGCCAGCATGAACGGCTTTGCCTCTTCCATGTTCTATGTTTCGGCTTATGTGCTGATGACGCTGGCCGGCTTCGGCATGATCCTGCTGCTTTCGCGCCAGGGTTTCGAGGCGGAGAATCTGGATGACCTCAAGGGCCTCAACCAGCGCAGTCCGTGGAATGCATTCCTGATGCTGATTGTCATGTTCTCCATGGCGGGCGTGCCGCCGACACTGGGTTTTTATGCCAAGTTCACAGTACTGCAGGCGGCGCTGGAAGCAGGATTTGTCGGACTCGTCATCTTTGCCGTACTGATGGCAGCGGTCGGTGCCTTCTACTACCTGCGCGTGGTCAAGTTGATGTATTTCGACGAGCCGCAGGATAGCAACCCGATTGACGCCCCAACCGGCATGCGTGTCATGCTGAGCGTGAATGCCCTGAGTTTGCTGGTACTGGGCCTGTTGCCGCAGGTGCTGATGGGTGTCGCCGCGTATGCCATGTTTTACAGTATGAACTGAGTGAAGCCATGACGACCCTGGTTCTCCTATTGCTCGCATTGCTGGTTGCCAACCTGCCCTGGTTGTCCAACCGGCTGTTTTTACTCATTCCGTTGCGGCAGCAACCCAAATCGCTGGCATGGTGCCTGTTTGAACTGGTGATACTGTATTTTGTCATGGGTGCCATCGCCTTTTATACCGAGCGCGCCGTCATGGGCCAGGTGGCTGAGCAGAACTGGGAATTCTATGCCGTCACCGGCAGTCTGTTTCTCGTATTTGCTTTCCCCGGTTTTGTCTATCGCTATTTCTGGCAACGCAGCTGATTCCAGATTCCCGGAGGTCACTTGACATGAAGCCTGTAAACTCCCCGGTAAAATCCATTCTCGCCATGTTCGTCCTCGTCCTCTTTACCGGCGGGCTGGCGGGCTGCAGCATGCCGAAGAGCCTTCTGCCGGAAAACATCATGCCAGGTGCCGAATTCAACACCCTGATGGTTGAAGCGGATGCAGCCATGCACGACGCCAGCTGGGAGCTGGCGCTGAAGAAATTGCAGCAGGCTGGCGGACTGAGGCCGGATGATCTCACCGTCAAACTCAAGCAGGGCCAGGTTTACCAGAACAGCGGCCGTCTTGCGCTGGCGCACAACGCTTATCAGCAGATCATCGATAGCGAAGCGAGTGCCAAAGGCAAAAACCTCGAAATCATACAAAAGGCCAAAAATTATCAGACCAAGCTGGGTTTTGCGCCGCTCGATAAAGCCGGTGACGCCACACAAACTCAGCCTGCCGCAGCA
>JBEDHT010000038.1:0-4808 GCA_041174025.1 Pseudomonadota bacterium | reverse complement strand
GCATTGTGTTTCCTGCTGCGATGGCGCCGTTTGAAGTCGCCATCGCACCGATCGGCATGGACAAGAGCGATGCCGTCAGAACAGCCGCAACCAGTTTGTATGAGCAACTGCAGGCCGCCGGCGTCGATGTGCTGCTGGATGATCGCGGCGAACGTCCGGGCGTCATGTTTGCCGATATGGAGTTGATCGGCATTCCGCACCGAATTGTGGTCGGCGATCGTGGTCTCAAGGATGGGCAGGTCGAATATCAGGCGCGCACCGATGCTGAAGCAAAGCCGGTGGCGCTGGATGCGATTGTGGGTTTGATCAGACAGCAATTGGCGCAATAGGGGTGCTGGTTCCATCTTGAAAAACTGGCTGACATCGCTGTTTTTTTTGCCATTGGTGGTATTGCTGCTGGCATTGGCGCCGCTGCCGGCGCATGCGGGCAATCAGCTGGAAGAGCCTTTGTCCAACAGCGTCAAGGCGCAGATGCAGAAATCCATCAGCGACAGCGCGGCACCGAGACTGGTGTTTGCCACCGAAGCCGAAGGCCTGCACTGGCTCGGCGAGATGTCGCGGCGCTTGCAGAAGCGCATGCCGAACCAGGACATGCGCGAGGATTTTCTGCGCACCGTGCATTACGAGGCCACGCGCGCCGGGCTTGATCCTCAGATGGTGTTGGGCCTGATTCAGGTCGAGAGCGGTTTCAAGAAGTATGCGGTTTCATCGGCGGGCGCACGTGGTTTCATGCAGGTCATGCCATTCTGGGTACGCACCATAGGCGTGCCCGATCACAATCTCTTCCACATGCGGCTCAATCTGCGTTACGGCTGTACCATCCTGCGCCACTATATCGATATCGAGAAGGGTGACCTGTTCCGCGCACTGGGCCGTTACAACGGCAGTCTGGGCCGTCCGCAATATCCCAATCTGGTGCTGGCTGCCTGGCGCAAGCACTGGGATTATCAACCGCCGCCTACGCTAGGCATCTGATTTAACCCTCAGCCCCGTCCTTGCTGGATTGCAGCAGAACAGCCAAAAATCCGGTGCACAAATCTGGTGCCAGTTGTTTGCATTGCACCAACTTTCATACTAGTATCGTTTCCGGTAACCGGGTCAAGCAGAAATATTTTAATGGCGCGTGCGTACTGAGCCGGTTGCAGCTGTTCCATCTTTATTAACGGGAGGAATGTATGTCTAAGTTAACCGCACTATCTTTGAGTATTGCTGTTCTTGGTGGCATTTGGGCTTTTCTGGCATTGGGCCCGCTCGCTGGTTTGGTATTGGTTTGGGCAGGCTTTGTCGCATGGGGTTGTTATTTCCACACCGGTGGTGATACCGCAGCCCTGCAAAAAACCATTGTTGGCATGATCTACGGCGCCGTTATCGCCGGTGTTGCCCTGTTCCTGGTCGGGCTCAATCCGCTCGGTTTGCCGGGGGCGGCTGGTCCTGCGGTCTACATTGCAGTCACGGTGTTTCTCCTGGTGATCGTGGCGGGCTGCAACCTGCTATCCACCGTGCCGGCTAATGTTTACGGCTATGCAGCAACAGCGGCTTATGCCCTGCAAACTGCCGATGCCGGTAGCGTGACCGCAATGGATATGAGCAACCCGGTGTTGCTGATTGCACTTTCTTCCGTGCTCGGTGCCGTGTTCGGCATGATTTCGGGCAAAGTGGCAGACGCGCTCGGCAAGTAAGACTCCAAGTAACACTCTGATGTAAAAAAACCGCCCTTGAATCATGGGCGGTTTTTTTTGTGCCTGAAATTGCGCAGGGCGGTCAGCGCGCCTGATCCGAGATGCGATAGCCGTAATAAGTACCGAATTCACCTTCCGATTCCGCATAAACAAAGAACAGCCCGTTGCTGTAGCCGGTGCCGTTGATGTGATTCTGCGAGCGCAGCTTCAGGGTTGCAGGCAAGGCACTCTTGGCGACGAATTTGCCTTCCAGGTTGAACACCAGCACGGCTTTGTGATCGACATCGAGCAAGGCCAGCTCTTCACCGGGAACGCCGGTGTAGGCGACGAAATGATGACCGATTTCATCGAATTTTGCCCCCGCCGCCGCTAGATCGAGTGCGATTTCACCGGTTTTCTCACGCTTGGGTGATTCGACGATATGGACGATGTTGCTGCGTTCCTGTTTGGCGTAATAGACATTTCTGTCGGCGTCATAGCTTGGAATCGTGCCGGCGCCGCCAAAAGCGGGGTTGTAGCCGGTGATTTCCCTGGCGTCGTTTTTAAGTGTGCCGTCTTCGTTCAGCAACAGCGCAAAAATGCCGGTATTCGGTGCGAATCCGGCTGCGCTCGAGATGTTGTAAGTGATGGATTCCAGCTGATGGGTGTTGGTGTTGTAGTAAATCGAGCGGTTATCGAGGCCTGGTTTGGCCGAAGACAGGTATTTGCCGCCTTCGTCATAGACATGCACTTCCGATTGCGAGGCGCGCGCCAGGGGATCGCCGGGGATCGGGCCGAGACCGCCATCGGCAACGAAATATTGTTTCTGAAACGGCAGATAGGCGACTGTCATCGGCCGCGAACTCGGCTTTTTCGCCAGCGGGATTTTGACTTCCGGCACTGCCTGGGCAAGCACTTCGGCACCCGCAGGCAGCGTGAGAAGGGAGAATAGCGTCAGACCGGTTGCGGCTAGGGCGGCATGTTTGATGACTGGCATGGATTCAACCTTGATTCTTCATGAATGAACTGGACAGGTGATTGAGTGTGGATTCTGCACAAGAGTTCATGCGCGTTCGATCAGCATGGCATCGCCGTAGCTGAAAAAACGGTAGCGCTCGGCAATCGCGTGCTGATAGGCCGTCTTGATGTTGTCGATACCGGCGAATGCCGATACCAGCATCAGCAGCGTGCTCTTGGGTAGATGGAAGTTGGTCAGCAGACGCTCCACCACCTGAAAGCGGTAACCCGGCGTGATGAAGATATCGGTTTCGCCGGAACCGGCCTGCAGCGTTCCGCTTCGTGCCGCGCTCTCCAGCGCACGCAGCACGGTGGTGCCGACCGCGGTGACCTTGCCGCCATGTGCCTGTGCACGGCGGATGGCTTCCACGGTTTCGGCCGGCACTGAATAAAGTTCGCTGTGCATCACGTGGTCCTTGATGTCATCCACCCTGACCGGCTGAAACGTGCCGGCGCCGACATGCAGCGTCACATAAGCGATGGCAATACCGGCGGCTTTCAGTCTTGCGATCATGGCATCATCGAAATGCAGGCCCGCTGTCGGCGCAGCAACAGCGCCGGGCTCTCTGGCAAAGACGGTCTGATAGCGCTCCTCGTCTTCGCTGCCGGCCTGATGGCTGATGTAGGGCGGCAAAGGCAGGCTGCCGTGGCGGTCTATCAGCTCGATGGCCGGAGTTTCGCTTTCGATTCGCAGCAGAAAAAGGTCATCCTGCCGCTCGATGACACTGGCGTCGAACGCATCGGCGATTCTGATGCGGCTGCCCGGTTTTGGTGAGCGCGAAGCGCGGATCAGCGCCAGCACTTGGTGTGTATCAATCACCCTTTCCACCATCACTTCGACCTTGCCGCCACTGGCTTTTTCGCCATGCAGGCGCGCCTTGATCACGCGGGTGTCGTTCAGAATCAGCACATCGTGCGGCCCGAGAAAATCCGGCAGCTGGCGGAACCACTGATCCGCAATGGCGCCGCTGACGCCATCCAGCCTCAACAAGCGGCTGGCGCTGCGTTCTGCGGCGGGAAACTGGGCGATGAGTTGTTCGGGAAGGTCAAAATCGAAATCGGTAGTGCGCATAGTCCTGACTGCTTGTATAATACGGCCTCCCTTGCCGGGATGGCGGAATTGGTAGACGCAGCGGACTCAAAATCCGCCGCCGCGAGGTGTGGGGGTTCGAGTCCCCCTCCCGGCACCAAAAGTTGTTGTTCAGATCATCAATCGCAGAATCCGTTCAGGATTAAAACATTAAAGCTGCCACAGAAGATTTTCTAGCGGCCACCATGCTCTGCTGCAAATTCAGGCTGAATCTATTCTGAAATTCAGGCTCATAAGTTTATCTTAAACCGGCTTATGGGGTTTGCAATGTTGCGCTGTTTGCTGCTTTTCTTTCTTTTTCCGGTGATCGCATTCGCTCAGCCGAACATGCCGCAGTTGCTGGCACTCAATCTTTCCATGGTGCAGGTGTCGGTCGAGTTGCCCAACGGCAGTACCGGTACCGGGTCCGGCGTGGTGGTGGACGAATATCATGTGGCCACCAACTGTCATGTGCTCGCCAATGCCCGTGGCGTCAGTGTGGCCAAGTATGGCGCCGGACATCAGCCGGTGGCGCTCAAGGCGGACTGGAAGCATGATCTGTGTCTGCTCAAGTTCAGCAAATTGCCGTTCCCTGCCGTTGCGCTGCGAGACAGTGCCAGCCTGCAATACGAGCAGGAAGTCTTCGTCATCAGCTATCCGAACGACACCAATGTGCCGCAACCTTCCTACGGCAGCATCAAGGCGCTTTACCCTTACGACGGCAGCGTGATCGTGCGTTCGGATGCTGCATTCTCGCTCGGTTCCAGCGGCGGTGCGCTGTTCGATCAGGAGTCCAGACTGATCGGCATCACCACATTCAAGAGCCCGGGCCGCAACGCTTATTACTACAGCTTGCCGGTCGAATGGATCCGGCAGTTGATGGCTGCGCCCGAGCTGCTTGACCTGACCATGACGGAGGCACCTTTCTGGAGCCTGCCGGAGACTGACCGGCCATTCTTCATGCAGGTCGTGCTGCCTTATCAGAATGGTGCCTGGGATGCCCTGGAGCGCATTGCGGCCGCCTGGGTCCGGAAGGAACCGGCCAATGCCGACGCATTATATTA
>JBEDHT010000037.1:0-3238 GCA_041174025.1 Pseudomonadota bacterium | reverse complement strand
ATGCAGAAACTGACTTCGCGACAAGGCAAGTGCTGCCGGGGCGCCCGCTGAAACCCGATCTGGTAGCCCCGCAGGCGGTCGGCAAGCGTGCAATGAACACGGCCGAAGGCAGGGCCATACTGATACACGCGCTTGCGCATATCGAGTTCAATGCCATCAATCTGGCGCTGGATGCCGTCTGGCGTTTTGCCGGCATGCCGCGCGATTACTATGCGGATTGGCTGCAGGTTGCGGCTGAAGAGGCCTACCATTTCACTTTACTGAACGATCACCTGCGCACGCTGGGGCATGATTACGGCGATTTTCCTGCGCATAACAGTCTGTGGGAAATGGCGGAAAAGACCAGCGCCGATATTCTGGCGCGCATGGCGCTGGTGCCGAGAACGATGGAAGCGCGGGGGCTGGATGCGACCCCGGCATTGCGTGCGAAGCTGGCGCAAGCCGGCGACAGTGAGGCGGCGGCGATTCTGGACATCATTCTGCGCGACGAGATCGGCCATGTCGCCATCGGTAACCGCTGGTTCCATCATCTGTGCGAACAGCGCGGCATGGAACCGCTGACCGCCTATGAAACATTGGCCAAACTTTACCGGGCGCCGGTGTTGCGCGGTCCCTTCAACATCGAGGCGCGCCGCGCGGCCGGATTCAGCGAGTCGGAACTCGCACGCCTGACCTGCACGTCGGCAGGCTAGGCGTTTTACTGTTTGATGGTCGCCGATTCAATGGTGACGGTCTGCAATGGCACGTCGCCGCCATCGGTGGGCAGCGTGGAAATGCGCTGGACAACGTCCATACCCTTGACGACGCGGCCGAAGACGGCGTAACCCCAGCCGCGCTCGGTCTTGCTGGTGTGGTTGAGGAAGGTATTGTTGGCAACGTTGATGAAAAATTGCGCGCTGGCAGAGTGCGGGTCGCTGGTGCGGGCCATCGCAATTGAGCCGATGACGTTGGTCAGGCCGTTGTCCGCTTCGTTTTTGATCGGCTCGCGCGTATTTTTTTCGTTCAAGTTCCTGTCCATGCCGCCGCCCTGAATCATGAAGCCTGCAATCACGCGGTGAAATATGGTGCCGTTGTAGTGACCGTCTTTCACGTATTGAAGAAAATTGGCGACCGTATTGGGCGCTTTCTCACTGTTAAGTTCCAGTACGATGAGACCGTGGCTGGTTTTCAGTTCGACGACGGCAGCTTGTGCGGATGCGCTGAATGACGCCAGCAACAGTGTGAGAGAGATCATGAAATGCTTGAACAATTTGTTACTCCTTGCGTAGTCCTGGTTGAATGGTTCAGACGGTGAATAAGTGAATGAGGCCATCAAGGCCGGAATAGTTCAGTGCATAGCTAGCCTGTTGCTGGACAACCGGTTTGGCATGGTAGGCAACGCCTGCGCCGGCTGCTGCCATCATTTTCAGGTCATTGGCGCCATCGCCGATGGCGACCACCTGCTCTGGCTGCAAGCCAAGCTCCGCTGCCAGTGAGGTGAGAAAATCCGCTTTGGCCTGGGCGTCGACAATGTGGCCGAGGATGTTGCCGGTGAGCTTGCCGTTGATGATTTCCAGCGAGTTGGCGCGCGTGTAGTCGAGTCCGGTCATGGATTGCACGCGTTCGGCAAAGAAATCGAAGCCGCCCGAAACCAGCAGGGTTTTGATGCCATTCTGCTTGCAAGCGGCAATCCATTCCAGCGCGCCGGGATTGAGCTGCAGCCGCTCGTCGATGACCCGGTGCAGTGCGCTTTCATCAAGGCCGCGCAGCAGTTTTACCCGGCGCCGCAAGCTTTCTGCGAATTCGATTTCGCCGCGCATCGCGCTTTCCGTGATCTTTGCCACTTCCGGCTTGAGTCCGCACATGTCGGCGATTTCGTCGATGCACTCGATACTGATCAGGGTGGAGTCCATGTCCATCACGGCGAGGCCGAAGTTTTTCAGCGTGTGACGGTCATGCACCAGCGCACAGTCGATTCTTTCCGCCTTGCAGAAACGGGCAAGTTCGTCTCCGGGCGCTTGCTGGTTGGGCAGGTAGTAGGCGTGTTCGCCCGTCTGCTGGAACTGTTCGCCCCGATAAGCGGGCAACATGTGGGTGATGGCAACAAGATGCTGGCTGCGGATGGCCGGGCCCTGGATGACGAGACGCATGTGAAATTTCTTGGTTGAACGATGCGTGATTATAGCGGCTTTTTAGTGTCTGCCTGCAACGCTCTGGCTGGCGTAACCTGCCGTTTTCGGCCAGAATAGAACCTTTACGATTTGTATAGCCACGCCAATGAATCTCCACGAATTTCAGGCCAAACAGTTGTTGCAACGCTATGGCTTGCCCATCCCCCGCAGCATTCTTGCGGAAACCACACAACAGGCCAAAGATGCGGCCCAGGCCCTGGGCGGCGATGCCTGGGTAGTGAAAGCGCAGGTGCACGCAGGCGGTCGCGGCAAGGCCGGCGGCGTCAAGGTGGTCAGGTCTGAGGATGAACTGCAGGCGCTGGCAACCGATCTGCTCGGCCGTCGTCTGGTCACTTATCAGAACGCGCCTGACGGCCAGCCGGTGAATACCGTGCTGGTGGAGGAAACGCTGCCGATCGCGCGCGAGCTTTATCTCTCCATGCTGGTCGACCGCAGTCTGGAGCGCATCGTCGTTGTAGCTTCTGCCGCCGGCGGCATGGATATCGAGGAAATCGCGCAGACCAGTCCCGAACAGATACTGCAGGAAGTGTGCGATCCGCTCAACGGCCTGGTGGATTTTCAGGCGCGCAATCTGGCCTTCAGGCTCGGTCTCGCCGGAGAGCAGATCGGCGCTTTTACCCGCTTGCTGAAGGGGTTGTATCGCCTGTTCAAGGAAAACGACCTGGCCTTGCTTGAAATCAATCCGCTGGTGGTGACCGGCGAAGGCGCACTGGTGGCGCTGGACTGCAAAATGAGCGTGGACGACAACGCGCTCTACCGCCAGAAGGCGTTGGCCGAGCAGCGCGACTGGAGCCAGGAAGACCCGAAAGAGGCGGAAGCGCATCACGCCGGCCTCAATTACATCGCCCTCAACGGCAATATCGGCTGCATGGTGAACGGCGCCGGACTGGCAATGGCGACCATGGACCTGATCAAGCTGCACGGCGGCGCGCCGGCCAACTTCCTCGACGTCGGCGGCGGTGCCACGGCGGAGACGGTGGCCAAGGCGTTCAAGATCATCCTGGCCGACGCCAACGTCAAGGCGATTCTGGTCAACATTTTTGGCGGCATCATGCGCTGCGACATTA
>JBEDHT010000036.1:0-5331 GCA_041174025.1 Pseudomonadota bacterium | reverse complement strand
ACTTTCGCTTGCCGTACTGAGTGTACTGTCGGCGCTCAAGTGCCTGGCCTCAACCGGTTCTGAAATTGGCCAGTTTCGTGGCAATGATTATTGATGGGAAACGGAAATATCACACCAAACGTCATTCCGGAAACCGCGTAGCGGTTATCCGGAATCTAGTGTTTGCAATGGGTTGCTGGATGCCTCCGGCTTTTAGCCACCCCGGAATGACGACATTTTTGTTTCAGTCCAATCAATATGCATTATCGCTTCCATGAAGTCATCAAGAATTCAATTCAGAGAAAGTAGCTAGTATGAATACATTAGATTTGGCTAACCACGGCCCGGTAATCCCGGTCATTGTCATCAACAAGGTGGAAGACGCCGTGCCCATGGCCGAAGCGCTGCTTGAAGGCGGTATCAGGGTGCTGGAAGTGACGTTGCGCACGTCCTGCGCGCTGGCCGGCATTGAGGCGATTGCCAAGTCCGTGCCTGATGCGATTCTGGGTTCCGGCACCGTGCGCAGCCTGAAGGACGCGCAAGCCTCGAAGGATGCCGGTTGCCAGTTTGCCGTCAGCCCTGGTTACACCAGCGAGCTCGGCCAGTTTTCACGCAAGATCGGCCTGCCGCTGTTACCCGGTGTTTCGACCGGTAGCGAAATCATGATGGCTAATGCCGATGATTATTACTTTCTCAAGCTGTTCCCGGCCGTTGCCGTTGGCGGCATCAATCTGCTGAAAGGCTTCGCCGGCCCGTTCGGCGACGTCAAGTTCTGCCCGACCGGCGGCGTTACGGTCGAATCCGCCCCGCAATTCCTGGCACTGCCCAATGTTGTGGTGTGCGGCGGTACCTGGCTGACGCCGGCAGATGCGGTGGCAGCCAAGAACTGGAAGCACATCACCCAGCTTGCCAAAGAAGCCAGCAGCATCAAGGCAGCCTGAACCATGGGCCGGGGCGCAATGCCCCGCTTGTTGCAAAAGTTCAAGCTGCAAGAATTCAGGTTTTGAGCGTTGAAAATTCGGGAATTACAGTGGATTTAGCCCAATACAAGACCCTGGTGTTCGATTGCGACGGGGTCATTCTCGATTCCAATCTGCTCAAGACCCAGGCCTATTACGACACGGCGATTGCCTTTGGCGCCAGCCACGAACAGGCGCAGGCCATCGTTGATTACCATGTGCGTCTCGGCGGTATCTCCCGCTATCCTAAATTCGAATACTTTCTGCAGGAAATCCTGCACAGGCCTGTGACCGCAGAAAGCATGACCTATCTGCTCGATCGCTTCGCCAGCGAGATTCATCACGGGCTGCTGCACTGCCAGCTGGCCGATGGCCTGTTCGAGCTGCGCGAGCGCTATCCGCAACAGCGCTGGATGGTGCTCTCCGGCGGCGATCAGGCGGAATTGCGCGAACTTTTCAAACAGCGTGGACTGGATATCATCTTTGACGGCGGTATTTACGGTAGCCCGGACAACAAAGATCAGGTGCTGGCGCGTGAAATCGCCAGCGGTCACTTGGCGAAGCCTGCCTTGTTCCTCGGCGACAGCAAATACGACCATGAGGCCGCCAGCCGGGCCGGGCTGGATTTTCTGTTTCTCAGCGAATGGACCGAGTTCGAAGGCTGGCAGACCTATTGCCAGAAGCACGGTATTCGCATATTGACCAATCTTGGCAGTTTGTCATGAAGCCGCGCCGTACCATCAAGACAGTTCCGGCGAGTCCTCATGCTTAAAAGCGAGCTGCTGGCAGCGGAAACCTTCGCCTCGATGACGGCAGGCGCCCAAGTGCTCGGGCGCGACAAGCATGGCATCAAGGTCTACTTGCTGCAAAGCGGTCAGATACTGAAAATCTACCGCGTAAAACGGATGTTCAGCAGTGCGCGCATCTACTCTTACGCACGCTATTTCTGCAGAAATGCAGAACGGCTGCAAAAACTCGGCATCAGGACTGTTGCGATAGACAAGCTCCTGCATTTTTCCGGCTCCAGCAATAGCGCAGTGCTTTACCGGCCGCTTGCCGGCGAGACTCTGTGGGACTTGCTGCAGGCCGGCAAGATGGACGATCATCTGGTCAAGCGGTTTGGTGAATACGTAGCGCGGCTGCACCGCATGGGCATCTATTTTCGGTCACTGCATTTGGGCAATATCGTGCTCACCGAGGACAATCAGCTTGGTTTGATCGATGTATCCGACATGAGCATTTTCCCCTGGCGTTTGAATCACTGGCAGCGTTTGAGAAATTTTCGCTTGTTTGCCAAGCGAGGCCAAGGCATCAGGACGCTGACGCAAGAGCAGCAGCAAGCATTTCTGGCAGCTTATCTCGCTGCGGCCTCGCTTTCCGCGAACAGTAAAGTGGCCGTGAAAATTGCAGCAGCAATCCGTTGATCAATCCCGGCTATGCTACCGGGGAAAATTTATATACATTGGCAATCACAGTCAAATTGAGAGGCGCCCACCAGGTGAGTGAGTCCGGTAGCAGTGTCGTATGGCATCAAGCCAGCGTGACGCGTGAGCGGCGCGAAAAACAGAACGGACACAAGTCGGCAGTGATCTGGTTTACCGGCCTGTCGAGCGCGGGGAAATCGACTCTGGCGCACGCCGTCGAAGAAGAACTGCACCGGCTGGGTTGCCGTACCTTTGTGCTGGATGGCGATAACATCCGGCACGGTCTTTCTTCCAATCTCGGTTTCAGCGATGCAGACCGCCGGGAAAATATCCGCCGTATCGCAGAAACGGCCAAACTGATGATGGAGGCCGGTATTGTCACCATGGCGGCTTTCATCAGCCCGTTCAGGGACGATCGCGAAGCTGCGCGCAAGCTGATGCCGCATGGCGATTTCATTGAAATCTACTGCAGCGCTAGTTTGGAGGTCTGTGAAAAGCGCGATGTTAAAGGTATGTACAAGCGTGCACGCGCAGGTGAAATCCAGCACTACACGGCCATTGATTCGCCCTACGAAATTCCCGAAAATCCTGAGTTGGTTATCGATACCGGCGAAGTCAGCCTGCAGCAATCGGTAGATCAGGTGATGCAGTTACTGACTGAGCGCGGTATCGTCAAGCAAGCAAACTGAACGGATGCTGGAACGAACATGACCATCAAATGCAAAGATAACTCCCTGGTGTGCAAACCATGATACTGTTGACAGGCGGTACCGGCTATATCGGCTCTCATACCTGCGTGGAACTCATGAAGGCGGGCGAGGAAGTGCTGTTGCTGGACAATCTTTGCAACAGCCGGGCCGACGTGGTTGCGCGGCTTCATCAGATTACCGGTAAACAGCCCCTGTTCGAGACCGGCGATATCCGTGACGAAGCTTTGCTCGAACGTCTTTTTTCACAATATCCGATCAAGGCGGTGATTCATTTCGCCGGACTCAAGGCAGTCGGCGAGTCTGTCAATGAGCCGCTGCGCTATTACGACAACAATGTCAGCGGTACGCTGACGCTGTTGCAGGTGATGGCGCGGCATGGCGTCAAAACCATGGTGTTCAGCTCGTCCGCCACGGTCTATGGCGAGCCGGAGCAATTGCCGCTGACGGAAAAAGCACGCCTGCAGCCGACTAATCCTTATGGTCACAGCAAGCTGATGATCGAGCAAATATTGCTTGATTTAAGTGCGTCTGACCCGCAATGGCGAATCGGCATTCTGCGTTATTTCAACCCGGTGGGCGCGCATGAAAGCGGCTTGATCGGCGAAGCACCGAACGGTATTCCCAATAACCTGATGCCATACATCGCGCGCGTGGCGCGTGGAGAAGCCGCTTGTCTGTCGGTGTTCGGCAACGATTATCCAACACCGGACGGCACCGGCGTGCGCGATTATATTCATGTGGTCGATCTCGCGCAGGGGCACCTGAAAGCGCTCGATTATCTCGCCAGCCACGCTGGTGCGGAGATATTCAATCTGGGCACGGGTCAGGGTTACAGCGTGCTGGAGATGGTGGCTGCATTCGAGCGTGCCAGCGGCAGTAAAGTCGATTACCGCATCGCGCCGAGGCGTCCCGGCGATGTCGCCAGTTGTTATGCAGACCCTTCAAAAGCGCAAAGCATGCTGCACTGGAAGGCACTCAGAGGCTTGGCTGCCATGTGCGAAGACAGCTGGCGCTGGGCTCAGAACTCCCTCTGAGCTGCGTTCGCAGCTGCCAGCAGCTGCGCGCTATCTGCCTCAACGGCGACCTGCTGAGGCTCTTCAAAACCCTGACGCTCGTCAAAACCCATAGCATGCAAACGTGCGTAATAGCCGTTCTGTGCCAGCAGCTCAGCATGAGTGCCGCGCTCGACGATTCTGCCCTGATCCAGCACCAGAATCAGATCGGCTTTTTCAATGGTTGATAATCTGTGAGCGATGACCAGCGTGGTGCGGCCCTGCATGACATGATCGAGTGCTGCCTGGATATAGCGTTCAGATTCGGTATCCAGTGCCGAGGTTGCTTCATCGAGAATCAAGACCGGGGCATCTTTCAGCAGGGCGCGCGCGATGGCGATACGCTGGCGCTGACCACCGGAAAGCAGGATACCGTTTTCGCCGATCATGGCATCGAAGCCGCCCGGCAGGTTTTCAATGAAGCCTCGGGCATTGGCTGCCTCGGCGGCCTGTACGACGGCCTCGCGCGGCGCGCCGGCGAGGTCGCCGTATGCGATGTTGTTGGCGACGGTGTCGTTGAACAGCGTGACCTGTTGCGTGACCAGCGCGATATGCTGACGCAGATTCCTCAGCTTGTATGCTTCGATCTCGATGCCATCGAGCAGTATTTTTCCTTGCGCATGCGAATAGAATCGCGGAATCAGGCTGGCGAGCGTTGATTTCCCGCTACCTGAGCGGCCGACCAGAGCGACCATCTGACCTGGGGCCACACTGAAATTGATGTCATGCAAGACCTGCTGCTCTGAACCGGGGTAGGTGAAACTGAGGTTTTGAACGTCGATACGGCCATTGACCCGGTCTTTTTCCACCGTGCCGTTATCTTCTTCCGGGGTTTCATCCAGCAGCTCGAACACGCTTTCGGCGGCAGCGATACCCTTCTGCATGGTTGCGCTGACTTCGGATATCTGCCGGATCGGCTTCGGCAACAGGCAGGCCGCCGTCACGTATGACACCAGTTCGCCGGGCGAAGCATCGCCGCGCAGAAACAGCACCAGATACATCACCAGTGCAAGTACGCTGTAAGTGACGAGCTGTAGCGTAGGGGTAAAGATCGCGCTGGTTCTGGTCATTTTCAGGTTACGCTGGCTGCTGTTTTCGCTAGCGCGCCTGAAACGCTCGATCTCGTAATTTTCGCCTCCATAACTGCGCACCACACGGTAGCCGGTAATGGTTTCAGAAGCGACATGGGTCACATCACCCATAGCGC
>JBEDHT010000035.1:0-2949 GCA_041174025.1 Pseudomonadota bacterium | reverse complement strand
GTCATCGCCTGCATTCCCACCGCCATCGAAACGCAGGCTTACAACGCCATCGAATCGTACCGGCTCGATAGCGACGGCACCATAGACACCACCTTCACCTTCCGCAAGGGCGGTTTCGACGGCCCGCTCAAACGCTACAACCCGCGCGGATTCGTAGTCGAGAACAGCGGCAACGCAATATGGGGCATGCAGTTCATCTGGCCGGTCAAGGCCGATTTCCGCATCGCCTATCTGGCACCGGATTATTCCAGCACGGTGATCGCCCGCAATGCCCGCGATTACGTCTGGATCATGGCCCGCACACCCACCATCAGCGATGCGCATTATGAGGAACTGACCCGTTTCGTCGCATCGCTCGGCTACGATCTATCCAAGCTGCGCAAAGTACCGCAGCAGTGGGATGCGGCTTCATGAAGAAACCACTGCATCAAAGACTGTTGCGCTGGCTTGACAGTGGCGCAGCCAGCGGCCTTGTCGATACCGGTGGCAGCGCTGATGGCAGCAACGGGCTCAGCCCCGGCAACCGCGTCGATTGGTTGCGCGTGCTGCCGTTCGTCGTCCTGCATCTCGCCTGTTTTGCCGTCATCTGGGTCGGCTGGAGCTGGTTTGCCCTTGCCTTCGCGCTGGCGCTTTACGGGTTCAGGATGTTTGCCATCACCGCCTTCTATCACCGCTACTTTTCGCACAAGGCTTTCCGCACTTCGCGGCTGATGCAGCTGCTGTTCGCCGTTGCCGGTGCCACCGCCGTCCAGCGCGGGCCGCTCTGGTGGGCTTCGCAGCACCGTCATCACCACGCCAACTCAGACCGGCATGAAGACGCGCATTCGCCGGTGCAGCACGGCTTTCTCTGGAGTCATGTCGGCTGGTTCTTGTCCGAAGCGCATTTCGCCACACGCAACGAACGGGTCAGGGAATTGGCCGAATTTCCGGAATTGCGCTTCCTCGACCGCTTCGATGTCATCGTCCCCGCGCTGTTTGCACTCGCCATCTACGGGCTGGGCGAATGGCTGGCTGCGGCAGCACCGGGGCTGGAGACCAACGGCTGGCAGCTGGTGGTATGGGGCTTTGTCATCTCTACCGTGCTGCTCTATCACGCCACCTTCAGCGTCAACTCGCTCGCCCATGCCTGGGGCAGCCGCCGTTACGACACGCGCGATCACAGCCGCAACAACCTCGTCATCGCGCTACTGACGCTGGGCGAAGGCTGGCATAACAACCACCATCACTACCCCGGTTCTGCCCGGCAAGGTTTCTACTGGTGGGAGATCGACCTGACCTGGTACGGCCTCAGACTGCTGCAAAGCTGCGGCCTGATCTGGGACGTCAAGGGCGTACCGGCCGCCATCCGGCAATCTCGCCGCATCCATGCGGAAGGCAAATCATGAAAATCGCCATCATCGGCAGCGGCATCGCCGGCAACACGATCGCCTACCATCTGCACAAGACGCACGAGATTACCGTTTTCGAAGCCGGCAACCATATCGGCGGCCATACCCATACGCATGACATCGTCGTCGGCGAAAAACAACATGCGGTCGATACCGGCTTCATCGTGTTCAACGACCGCACCTACCCGAATTTCATCGCCTTGCTTGACGAACTCGGTGTCGAATGGCAACCCAGCCACATGAGTTTCAGCGTGCACTGCGAAAAAAGCGGTTTCGAATACAACGGCACCACGCTCAATTCGCTGTTCGCGCAGCGCCGTAATTTCCTGCGGCCGTCGTTCTACCGCATGATCGGCGAGATCCTGCGCTTCAACAAAACTGCGCCCGAACTGCTGGAAGACGGCCCGGAAATACGGCTCGGCGATTATCTGGCGCAACAGGGCTACAGCCGCAATTTCATCGATTACTACATCGTTCCCATGGGCTCGGCCATCTGGTCTACCGAAGCGCGCCAGATGCTGGAATTCCCCGCCCGTTTTTTCGTGCGCTTCTTCCATCACCACGGCATGCTGACGGTCAACAACCGCCCGCAGTGGCGCGTCATCAAGGGCGGTTCGGCCAGATACGTGGAAGCGCTGACCGCCTCTTTCCGCGACCGCATCCGCCTCAACACGCCAGTGCAACAGGTGCGCCGGCTCAAGCGCTCGGTGCGTGTCAAGCCATACAACGGGCCGGAAGAGCAGTTCGACTGGGTCGTGTTTGCCTGCCACAGCGATCAGGCGCTGGCGATGCTGGCTGACCCCGGAGCGGCGGAAAAAGACATTCTCGGCGCCATCCCCTATCAGGAAAACAGCGTCTACCTGCATACCGATGCAGTCATGATGCCAAAACGCAAGCTGGCCTGGGCGGCATGGAATTATCACGTGACGCCGGAGCCTGCCGATCGCGTTGCCGTCACCTACAACATGAATATCCTGCAGGGACTGGATGCGGCTGAGCCGGTTCTGGTCACGCTCAACCACACAGGCAACATCAATCCGGCAAAAGTCATCAAGCGGCTGACTTATCACCATCCGGTCTATACCACCGAAGGCGCCAGGGCCCAGGCGCGTCATGGCGAGATCAGCGGCGTCAACCGCACGCTGTACTGCGGTGCTTACTGGCGTAACGGCTTCCACGAAGATGGCGTCGTCAGCGCACTGACCGCGCTGGAACAGCTGCGCAAGGCTGCCGGTGCATAACGCGTCTTTGTCCGCTGTTGCTCCGAACGAGCTGCCGCCGTACAGCGCCATCTACAGCGGCCGCGTGCGCCACCGCCGCTTTCTGCCGCTGCCGCATGCGTTCAGCTATCGCTGCTTCATGATGTACCTCGATCTGGATGAACTGCCGCAGCTTTTTCAGCACACCCGTTTCTGGTCTTGCGGCAAACGCAATCTGGCCTGGTTCAGGCGCGAAGATTATCTGGGCGACCCTGCCCGCCCGCTGAAGCAATCGGTAATTGCTTTGGTGCAGCAGGAAACCGGCACCGCGCCGGACGGCCCGGTGCGCATGCTGACCAACC
>JBEDHT010000034.1:0-2743 GCA_041174025.1 Pseudomonadota bacterium | reverse complement strand
GTACAGGACGTTTGAGTTAAAAGAACTAGTTCTTCTGGCCAGCTAGCGCAAGGGCAAGGTATGCCGAGCGCGCCACTTCCACATCAGACGCGATAACATGGCGGCATGCCCGCGCATCGGCGCACATTCAAATCCGGGTTAAAGGAATCCATCATGGACCGCAAACAACATTGGGAAGAGGTCTACGCCAGCAAGGCGGCTGACGCCGTCAGCTGGTTTCAGCCGCGCGCCGGATTGTCACTGCAGCTGATAGGTGAGATGGTGCCGGACAGAAATGCCGCCATCATCGACATCGGCGGCGGCGCTTCAAATCTGGTCGATGCGCTGCTGGCGGAAGGCTACAGCGACCTCACGGTGCTGGATTTGTCTGCGGCAGCCATCCGCGTTGCGAGAGAGCGCCTTGGCGAAAACGCGAAGGCGGTTCAGTGGATGGAAGCCGACATCACCCGCGCGGAATTGGCCCGCAACCGCTACGATCTCTGGCATGACCGCGCCACTTTCCATTTCCTCAGGGAACCTGCTGAACGGCATGCCTACCGGGAGAGACTGATGCATGCCCTGCGGCCGGGTGGCCGTGTCATATTGGCGACCTTCGCTGAAAACGGGCCGGAAAAGTGCAGCGGGCTACCGGTCATGCGCTACAGTCCCGAAACCCTGAGTGCGGAACTGGGCGAGACATTCGAATTGATCCGGCATGAAAAGGAAGCCCACCGGACCCCGTCCGGATCGGTGCAGCAGTTTAATTATTGCTGTTTTTTCAGGGCGTAAAGGCCAGTCGTCCGCGCATTCTCGCTAAAACCATGCGCTGGCCATCACGGCGTCGCAGCTACTTTTCATCGACCAGTCCGTGCTCGACCGCATAGACTGCCGCTTGTACCCGGCTTGCCAGATTGAGTTTGCGCAGGATGCCCTGCACGTGAATTTTCACGGTCGATTCGGAAAGGTCCAGCGTGCGGGCGATCTCCTTGTTGCTGGCACCGCCCGCCAGCATGACGATGATTTCCGCTTCGCGCGGAGAAAGTTTGTTGGTTTCAGGCACGACTGCCTTCGGGCTCTTCTGCGGCGCACGCATGGCATCGGCCAGCCGCGTCGCCATCTGCGCCGACATCACCGACTCGCCGGCGGCGGCGCGTTTGATGGAATCGAGCAGGAAATCGGTATCGATATTCTTCAGCAGATAGCCGCGCGCACCGATGCGCAATGCCTCCAGCAGGTCTTCCGCATCTTCCGACACGGTCAGCATCACCACCTGCGTCTGCGGCAGCTCTTCCTGCAACAGCTGCAGGGCTTCCAGGCCACCGGTGCCCGGCATGTGCAGATCGAGCAGCACCACATCGGGCTTCAGGCGCTTGGCAAGCTTGACGCCCTCCAGCCCGTCGCCCGCTTCACCCACGACTTCGAAGCCGTTCTGGCGCTGCAACAACAGCCGGATGCCGCTGCGAAACAGCGTATGGTCGTCGGTAATCAATACGCGTATCGGTTTCATGCTGCGCTGACTTGCTCCACGGACAGGGTGGCCGGGCTCCAGCCCAGAAAGACGCGGGTGCCCTTGCCGGTTGCGGAAGTGATGGAAAACTCGCCGCCGAAGCGGTTTGCGCGTTCGCGCATGATGTTGATGCCGACATGCGTATCGCCGGCGGATTTCGAGGTTTCGAAGCCCTGACCGTTATCCTGCACGGTCAGGCTGCATGGGCCGCTGGTATCCAGCACCACCTTGACCAGATTGGCGCCCGAATGCTTGCGGATGTTGGAAAGCGATTCCTGCAGAATATGCAGTATCTGCAGCACGTGTTCGGGCTGCATGTCCAGCGTCGGCCCCTGACGTTCAAATTCGGTGGCGATGGCGGTTTGCGCCTCGAATTTCCGCAGGGCGCTGGCAATCGCGCTCTCCAGATCGGCGTGCTCCAGCCGCGTGCGGAAATGCACCAGCAGTTCGCGCACGTCATCGTAACTTTCCTGCACGCCTTCACGGATCTGTTCCAGCACCTGCATGGCATCGGCAACTTTCTGGTGGCTCAGATCATCGTGCAGCAGCTGTACCTGGATATTGAGAAACGCCAGCGACTGCGCGATGCTGTCATGCAGTTCCTGCGCCAGCAGATTGCGCTCCTCCGACACTGCCATTTCCCGCTCGCGCGCAACCAGACGCTGGTTTTCGATGGCAATACCGAGATGCAGGCCTACCGATTCGAGCAGGCGCACTTCTGCAGGCGGCAGGATGCGCATGGTATCGAAAAACAGGTTGAGCGTACCGAGCACGCGCTGGTTGGAACGGATCGGCACAGCAGCCACCGCCCGGATATTTTCCTTGCTGCAGCTATGCAGCAGGATGGAGGGTCGTGCGGCATTGAAATCAGAACTGACGGCCGTGCCATCGCGCGCCACTTCGCCGCAGATGCAAGCGCCGATATCGAGAAAGGTTTCATCCGCCAGAAATCCTTCCGACACGCCCCGCGCCGCGACGATCTGCAAGCGTTCGCCCTTGGGGTCGGTCAGCCTGACCACGCCGCCCATGGCGCCCATCAGCGCGATCATGCGGTCCAGCACGTTATCGCACAAAGGCTCGGCAGCAGTGCTGGAATTGAGAAAGGCAGCGACTTCATAGAGTGCGCCCAGCTCGCGGTTCTTGAGATCGACGCTGCGGGTCTTGTCCGCCACACGCTGCTCCAGCGTGGCATAAATGTCCTGCAGCTTTTCCGCCATCTGATTGAAGCCGCGCGCGAGTTCGCCCAGTTCATCGTTG
>JBEDHT010000033.1:0-4081 GCA_041174025.1 Pseudomonadota bacterium | reverse complement strand
TAAAAGGTCATACATAAAAGTCTGGTGATGTTCTTCAACAATTCAAATCAAACTAGAAACTACGGCGAGTAATGAATGCTGCAAGCTGAACCAGCCGCTCAGCCCGCTCGCCGAAAGGGGCGAGGTGGCCGATTGCGGTTTCATGGAGTTCTCCGGCCAGAGCTCTGGCACGCGACAAGCCGAGTATGGTCACGTAGGTAGGCTTGTTCGCTTCGGCGTCTTTGCCGGCGGTTTTGCCCAGTGTTGCTGTGTCGGCTTCGGCATCAAGAATGTCGTCCACCACCTGAAAAGCCAGGCCGATGGATTGCGCATAATGATCGATGGCTTTCAGTTTTTCAGTTGCGGGCGCATCGGCACAGTAGGCGCCCAGCAATGCGGCAGCACGTATCAGCGCGCCGGTTTTATGTATGTGCATGTATTCCAGCTCGGACTGGTTCAGCGCCTGGCCGACGCTGGCAAGATCTATCGCCTGGCCGCCCGCCATGCCTCTGGAGCCGCTTGCGATTGCCAGCAGGTGCACCATTTCCAGTTGCTGTGCGGCACTGCGGCAAACCCCCTGCTGCGACAGTAACTGGAAAGCCAGACTCTGCAGGGCATCGCCGACCAGCAGGGCGGTCGCATCATCGTATTGTTTGTGACATGAAGGCTTGCCCCGCCGTAAGTCGTCGTCGTCCATGCAGGGCATGTCGTCATGCACCAGCGAATAGGCGTGTATCAGCTCGACAGCGACGGCTGCAATATCGGTTTTTTCCGGAGTGGCGCCGCACAGTTCGGCTGCGGCATGTGCCAGCAGCGCACGCACGCGTTTGCCGCCGCCCGTGACCGAATAACGCATGGCTTCATGCAGCTTTTGCGGTGAGATATGGCTGGCCGGCAGAAGGGCGTCCAGTGCAGATTCAGTCCGCGCTTGAATCTGCAGCGACCACGCATTGAAATCATTCATCTTTGTAAGTTTGAAGGATGTTGTTTTCGTTTAACAGGCGAACCTGCTGTTCTATACCGGCCAGCGATTTCTGGCAGAACTGCAATAACTCGCTACCACGCTGATATGCCTGCAACGATTGCTCAAGCGGCAGTTGTCCGGTTTCCATTTGTGCGACGATGCCCTCAAGTTCCTTGAGCGCCTGTTCGAAACTGGGGGCTGATTGTTTACTCATTGCTGTGATCTCTGGCGGTGTGTCTGGAACGCCCCGGCAGGGTGTTCGTCATTGAAATTCGTGCAGTATCCGGACAAGGCATTAGTTTACGCTGTTAGCCGGATTTGGTGAAATGCGGCAATGCCTTAAATATGCAGAACCGAGCACAGGAATTGGCGTATGTCGTCAATTTCCTCCATGCATACGCTGTGCGCCATCGGGTATTCATGCCAGGACAAAGGATAGTGTTGCTGTCTTAACAGATCTGCAGAAGCACTGGCGATTTCGTGCGTGATTACGGTATCGAAGCTGCCGTGAGCCATGAAAATCGGGGTATTGCGGTTAGCCGCATTGGCCTCATCTGCCAGTTGCGACCTCAGCGGCAGATAAGTCGACAGTGCCAGCACCCCTGCCAGCGGCTCCGCATGCCGGAGTGCGGTGTGCAAGGCAATCGCCCCGCCCTGCGAAAAACCTGCCAGCACAATCCGGCTCGTTTCGATGCCTCTGGCCTTTTCCGCCGCGATCAGTGCCTCGATTTCCGACTGACTTTGCCGGATGCCGGCTTCGTCCTGCTGGCTGCCCGGCGTCAATCCGTAAAGGTCGTACCATGCGCGCATCTGGTAGCCGTTGTTCAATGTCACCGCACGGTATGGTGCATGCGGCAATACGAAGCGTACTTGCGGTAGCGACAATGCTTCGACTACGGGTTCAAAATCGCTGCCGTCGGCGCCCAGTCCATGCAGCCAGATCACGCTGGCATCGGTTTGTGCGGAGGGGGAGTGTTCAATGAGATCAAGCATGGTTGAGCTAAGTTGATGCGTGTGTATGTCGTCTCACTTTAAATCGGTTTATGATTCACGACAAATATATCTCTCAAGCATGCCAATAACGACAACATGAAAATATTTTCAGCATCCGGGCACCGGTTAGAGTTTTTTTCTGCCGCGATAGTCAGTTTTGCTCTGCCGCTGGTAGAGCTGGTCTCGAAATTTATCGCCAAGGCTACTAACGAGGGCAAGGTACTGCCTTCGGTGACTGCTTCCTTGCATGATTCCAGCGTCACTCTGCTAGGCTTGCTTGGCTTCGCGCTCGCTCTGGTCGCCGTGCATGTCGTCTTTTTTCTCGCTACCTGGCATTTCTGGCTTGCCGTCTGCAGGAGATTTCCACCCAAGCCGGGTCAGCGTTTGATACTCTGTCTGCTGTTTTTTGCCTATCTGCAGGCTTATCTGTTGTCCCTGAACATGATGCTGTTCCCGGAATCATCATTTTTCGTGATCGCATCACCAGCGTTCTTCACCTACAGTGGAACACTGTTGCTAGGTGTGTTGGGCTTGCTGTTGCTGGCCTCGGTAAATTTCAAAGCGTGGTTTTGCAGACTGTCTCATATGCGCTGGAAATACACAGCAGCAGTCGCGGTAATCGCGCTCCCTGCAGGGGTGTTGTGGCAGAACGCCGGAGTGGCGACCACAGCGGAAAAGGCACAACCTGATGTGATACTGATCGGCCTGGATAGCCTGCGTCCCGACCATGTCGGCGGCTCAGCCGGATCGCCAAGCCTGACGCCTGCGCTGGATGGGTTTCTTGCGGAATCCTGGGTGGCAGAACGCACCTACACGCCGCTGGCCAGAACGTTTCCGAGCTGGATGTCCATTCTCAGCGGCCGCTATCCGTTTGAACACGGTGGTCGCTACAACCTGATTGATCCGCAGCTGATCAACGGTCTTGAAGCCAATCTGCCCAATGTTCTCCGGCAACATGGCTACACAACGGCCTATGCGATCGATGAAACGCGGTTTTCCAACATTGACGGTTCTTATGGCTTCGACAGGACGCTGACACCGAAAATCGGCGGAGTAGAGTTTTTGCTCACCTCTGTCGGCGACATGCCGGTAGTGAATTTGTTGAGCAGATCAGTCCTTTATGATTTTCTGTTTCCCTATCAATACATGAACCGGGCGGCGCATGTCGTCTATGACCCATCGCTTTTCAGCACACGGCTCGATGGCATGATCGAAAGCATTGATCCTCAACGTCCGCTTTTTCTTGCAGTGCATTTCGAACTGCCGCACTGGCCATATTCCTGGCGTGATGCGGAAACGCATGAAACGCCCGCAAGCACGCATTTGATTGATCGTTCTCCGCCGTCTTATCAGGCTGCCGTCAACCGTACTGATCAACAGTTCCAGCAGTTGATCGATGCACTGCAACGCAATGGCAGGTTGAGCAATGCGATTGTCGTGATTCTCTCCGACCATGGAGAGAATTTCAGCCTGTATGCCGCGCCGGCAAAGCCTGCAAGCAACCAACATGCGCTGATTCTGCCGCCCTACATGATGCATGGCGTCAATGTCATCGACGAAAAGCAGACCAATGTCGTATTTGCAGTCCGCACTTTTGGCAGCTTGCTGCCCGCCAGCAATCAATTCGAGGCGCGTTTGACCAGCCTGGTAGATATTGCGCCGACTGTGCTTGATTTGCTGCAGCTGCCGCCAGATACGATGAGCATGACAGGTTGCGCAATCGCTGCACAAAATCCATCCTGCAACACTGACCGGGTGGTGTTTTCCGAGAGCGGCTTTTATGTGGATGCCATGTTCAACAAGACCATTTTCGATGAAAAAGCAGTTGCGGCCGAGGCTCAGAAATATTATGAGATTGATGAAAACGGCAGGCTGGTAATCAAGAACGAATTCATGGAAGAGCTGATGGGCAAGAAACAGCGCGCCGCAATATCGGAAAACTGGATACTGGCTTATCTGCCGTTCGAGGGCCGCAAGCAGTTTTTGTTCGGTGATGTCAGGAATAGTCTCTACTGGAACGCAGAGCTTGATACGGCATGGCGGAACAATCCAGAAGCAATCAATATCTTTCAATCATTTTGCAAGGCATATGCTGTCGACAGCAAAGAAGTCGCTGATTTTTGCATGCGCCACGGTTGAGCATAA
>JBEDHT010000032.1:0-7862 GCA_041174025.1 Pseudomonadota bacterium | reverse complement strand
CTGCTGTTGTTCATCGCGGGTTTTTCTTTTTCTGGATTAAAGCTGCGGGTTCAGTCGTCGCGGTTGACCAGACGCTCGGCCACCACCGTGAAATTGCGCATCAACTGCTGTGCGGTCGCGCTGTCATAGCCGACCTGTTCGATCGCCATCTCCATGCATTTCAGCCAGGCATCCTTGGCTTCGGTATTGATTTCGACGTGTTCGTGCATGGTTCTGACATTGGAATGCCCGTGCTTCTCGATATAAAGCTTGGGACCGCCGAGAAAGCCGGAAAGAAAATTGAACTGCTCGACGCGCGAATGGGCGACGCCGTTGCCGCGCAGGTGCAAGAGGTGCAACTGGTGGCCTTCGGGATGGGTCTCGACCAGATCGTAAAACACCTCGACCAGTTTCAATATGCCTTGCTCACCGCCGACCAGATCGTAAAGCGATGCGCTGGGTCTGGCCCTGTGACCGTGATCCTGAATCTGATGAATCGACATAACGGACTCCGTAAAGATTAAGTTAACCGGATGGATGACCGATGTTAGCCGCCACAGCGCCGCCAAAACATTCTCATGAAGGGGTAATCCCAAAGTGGTAGCGGGCAGATTTGCCACGCTTGCGGGACAAGTGCAAATAAAAAGGAGCGGATGACTCCGCTCCTTTACTCAGTGCATGACTTCAGTATCCGGATGGAATCCTACAGTCTCCACTCCAGCCCCGGGTTTTCGCCGGGGTTGTAGGCGGTGCCCCACGCGCGCTGTTCGCGTTTGTAGGGTTTCTGGTGCTGCGGGTCTTCATCTTCGATTTCCCGCGCCAGACGATGGCCGTCGAACGTGGCATCTGCGATGATTCTCGGCGCTTCTGCATCGCCGATGACAAAAACGTCGGTAATGCCGTTCTTTTCCCATTCGCCCTTGCGTGCCTTCAACTCGCGATAGAGGCTGTCCTGCGAGACTCTGGAAGTGATCAGAATCACTGTGTCGCATTCGTACCACTCGTGCGTATGGTTTTCGCTACGCGGCAGTTTGCCGGTGCCCTTGTACTCGCGCTTGTAGCCTTCGCCCCAGATGTTGAACAGCTCGACGCGGCCGTTTTCCACTTTCGAGCAGCCGGTTTCGCCCAGCACCTTGATGCCGAGTTCGTGGATGAGCCGCTGCATGTTGGCACCTTCCAGCGTGAAATCCATGTAGGCGCCCAAGGGGCCGACCGTGGCGACCGTGACATCGTGGCCGGCACGGGCAAACTTCTCGGCAATGCTGGGGGCGGTGTAGTAAGGGTCGTAGTTGATGATCATGACGCGCTTGCCGACCGGTTTCTTGCCTTCGTATACCTGCTCCGGCGTCAGCACGTGCGTCAGGCTGGCATCCGCACCGGGGATCGGTTCGTGTGTGCGGTGGTTGACACCGGTGGTGCTCCACTTGGCCCCTGTGGCGATGACGACGCGCGATGCGCCGTAAGCCAGAACATCGTCGGCCGTCATCGGTATGACGCCGAGGGCGAGCTGGCACTGCTTGCTTTTCTTCCGCAGCTTGTTGATCTGCGTTTCGCGGTAATCGCGGTGGTAGCTCCATTCGCCCAGGCCCGGCAGCGTGGCGACGTCGTTGACATAACCGCCGAGTTTTTCGCGGGCGTCCACCAGGTGAACCGTGTAGCCGCGTTCCATCAGTACGCGGGCGCATTCCGAACCGGCCGGGCCTGCGCCGACGACCAGAACATCGTGTTCGGATTTGGCCGGCTCGAATTTTTCCGGGTGCCAGCCGCGACGGTATTCCTCACCGGCCGTGGCATTCTGCGTGCAGATGAACGGCACACCGCCCATTTCCCAGCGCGAAATGCAGACATTGCAACCGATACAGGTGCGTATGTCCTCGACGCGGCCTTCGTTGATCTTGTTCGGCAGGAAGGGGTCGGCAATCGACGGACGTGCTGCGCCGATGATGTCGATAATGCCGGAGTTGACGACCTGCAGCATTTTCTCCGGATCGTAATAGCGGCCTACACCGACCACCGGTTTGCTGGTGGCCTGCTTGATGTGGCGGATCCAGTCGTTTTCATGTCCGGTTTGATAGAAGCGCGAAGGTCCGGCATCCTCACCCCATTCGGTGATGTCGCCGATGTTGACATCCCACAGGTCGAGGTAGGGCGATGCCAGTTCGATGAATTTGAGGCCGTCTTCGCCGATTTCCACGCCCTTGCCGCCATACAGTGTATCGACCGCGCAACGGGTAACGAGCGCGATATCGTCACCGCAGGCGCGACGGATTTTTTCCAGCGTTTCCACCCAGAAGCGGGCGCGGTTTTCGAAGCTGCCGCCGTATTCATCGGTGCGGCGGTTGTAGTACGGGTTAAGCCATTGCATGGGGCCGTAAGCGTGGGCGCCATAAACATTGACCAGATCGAAACCGGTATCGCGTGCGCGCAGCGCGGCATCCACGTATTGCTGTTGCAGCCGGTGCAGCTCGTCGATATCGGCAGCGTGGTTGTAGGTAAAGCCGGGGCAATTGGGAACCGTGGCAAAATCGGAATTGTATTGACTGGGCCCGCGCGAGATGGTGCGCGATTCCAGGCCCGGCGCGTGCGGGCCGCCGTAGAACAGTTCGCATCCGGCGAGCGCGCCGTGGCTGTGAACATGGTCGACCATGGCTTGCAGGTTGCGCATGTCGCCCTGATCCCAGATGCGTGCGGTGATGCGTAATGTGTCATCGCATTCCGGGTGAATCGAACATTGCTCGGTGTTGACTGCGCCCCAGCCGCCTTCGGCCTTGATGCCGCGGTGGGCCATGTTCATGCCGGGGGAATTGGTGCCGGCGCCGTTACAGTGAGGCACCTGGTAGAACCGGTTGCGGATGGTTTTGGAACCGATCTTGATGGGGGTGAATAAAATATCGAAACGTGGATCTCTAGCCATTACTGCGCCCTCCGAAGTCTATAGCTCAAAAATTATCGAGGATTAACAAATCCTCACACTTGGGACCCACATCCCTGCAACGATTCTACTTTTGACAGGTACCCTGTCCATTACCATTAATGGTTACTCCCTACTGAGTAGCCGGCCCTGCCGGCGCCGTCCGGCCATGAAAAAGGCCGCATCAAGATGCGGCCGGGGTTTTCAGTGCGCAGTATTCCAGAGCGCAATATCAGAGCGCAGAAGCGCAATATCAGAGCGCAGAAACTGCTTATTCGCCGAACGGCGCAGCGACATTCTCGGGAATCTTGATGGCGAAAATCTTCTGTACCTTTTCTATGGTTTTCCAGGTGCCCTTGAAACCGGCCTTGACCACGAAGCTGTCGCCGCCGGAGAAAGTTCTGGATTCGCCGCCATCTTCGGTGAGCGTAGCCTTGCCTTTGAACATGTGCACCATTTCATCTGCGTTGTAAGTCACTTGATAGGTGCCCGGCATGGCTTCCCAGAAGCCGGTCAGATACTTGCCGTCTGCCGATGCGTGCTCGATCCAGGTTTTCATGCTGGGCGAACCTTCTACCGGTATCCAGCCGCCGAGGTCGTCGGTGATGGGGGTTGTGTTGGGGGCGTCAAATTTTCCGAACGAAACAATATTCATTGCATATCTCCTGAAGTCATGGGGTTAAGTCATGGGGGTAAGGCGGGTTGGTCGGCCATGCATGGACAACGCGGAAGCAGCGCTCCTTGCAGTCCGGCTCCGTAAAGCGTTGGCCCGGCGTGTGATACGGGCATGCAACTGCCCGTTATCCTGCTGTGGATGGTAGACGGCGGCCATTGAATTAAAAATCATCTTGAAGGGGTAATCCCAAAGTGGTAGCGGCCATGCGGCCTGTGTCGGCAGACGGGTGGAGGCGCAGAAAACTCAATGGTTGCGTTTGCTGTTGAATCTGGAATTGCCGTGCGGGCGGGCAGGGAAAAACAGCTTGGGCTGCGGGCAGGGTATTTTGACAGGTGCGCGGAAATGCCCGTGGTTATTGGGTTTTAAAGGGGCATTACTCTTTTGGTAGTAACCACTAGGGGTGATAGACACACCCTTCGAGAAGCATAGTATTCGAATCTCGGAATATGGGTTCCCTGAGTTATTCCGATCCAAAACTTAAATTGAAGTGGAGAGATGACAATGATTATAAATCCGAAGTTCGAAATACTTTTGATCCCTGTCGGTATCGGTTCCAGCCCGATACGCGACAGGGATTATTTTATTGATGCTGCAACCGGTTCTATGGGAATCGTATCCCTGGCCACTGAAATGAAAGGGGAATTCTCATGCTAGACGCCGCAACCCAGTTTGCCGGGCAGGTCACACTCAGCCAGCTCGTGCAAAACCATGTTTATGCTGCCGGTACCGTCGGCGCGATTTTCGTCGTTGTCGGTCTGATTCTGATCGATGTCGGCGGCGCCCGCAGACGCAACCAGTTCAACGCCACCATTGAAAAACTGGTCGGCTTCTTCATCGGCTTTGCCACCTATTTCCTGATCGGCTTCGCCTTCTGGGCTTCGCAGTACTACATCATGGTCGATGCTACATTGACCGATACCATCAAGGACTGGTGGATCGGCGGCGCGATGACCAATGCGCTGGCGCAGAACGTCGATCCAGCGGTCTTTCCGGGTTTGAACAACTTCCAGATTTTTGCGTTCTTCCTGGCCTGCTTCGCCGGTATCGTCAACGTGTTGCTGCATTTTGCGGTATCCGAGCGCATGAAGGCTTCCGCGTTCTACATCACCGCTTTTGTTGCGACCATCATGTCGTCGATCCTGAGCTGGATTACCTGGGGTTCGGTCGGTCCGCTGACCAACATCGGCTTCCATGACTTCTTCGGCGCCGGTTTCGTCTATCTGTTCCCTGCCGGTATGGCCATGGTGTTCGTCCGCAAGCTCGGCGCGCGCCCCGGCATGTTCTCGGCACACCCCAAGGTCATGGAGTATCGTTCGCCCAACCTCGGTCTGGTGACGACCGGTCTGATGATGATTTTCGCAAGCCTGCCGATGGTCATTCTTTCCTGCCTGTTCTTCTTCGATCCTGAAGCATTGGCAGTCAGCGTGACGATGGCGTCCACCAGCGTTGGTATCGCTTTCAACAATTATGGTCTGGCATGGGCCGGCGGTGCGATCATGGGTGCAGTATTGGCCTATGCAACCCGCAAGTTCAGCTACCTGCTGCTCGGTCCGCTGGCCGGTTACGTTGCCGGTGCTTCCGGCTTTGACGTTTACCTGCCATGGCAGATGTTCCTGGTCGCCCTCGGTGCGCCGCTGGTTGCCTATGTGATCTACGAGTTCATGCAGAAACGCAATATCGACGAACACAAGCTGCTGCCACTGTTCGCCGGTGCCGGTTCGTATGGCCTGATCATGGTGGGTCTGATTGCTGCAGGCACGCCACGCGGCGGTTATTTCGGCATCGAGGACGGCGCTTATGCCTTCCAGCATGGCGAAATCAGCCTGGTCATGCAACTGGCCGGTATCGCAGTCAGCCTCGGTTTCGGTATCGTGACTGCCTGGGTGCTTTCCTTCCTGTTCGAACATACCATCGGCATGCGTGTATCCGATGAAGATCAAGCCGAAGGCCTCGACAAGGTCATCTGGGGTATCGAACCGGACGTCGATCCAAAGACCGAGCGTATTTCCTAGTCTCGGTTTCAACGAATGCGGTTTCGTCCGCAACCTCCAGTGTCCGGGTTATCACTCCTCTACCCGGCGCAGGAGGCTGCGGGGTGCGAGACCGCACTTTCTTTTTGAGTCACGCGCAGTGATTCATTAATGCTGAACAAGACATTATTGACATGCTGTTCAGAGCATCTGTGCTTGAAACGGTGTTTCAGGTATTCTTGGCCGGGTTGGTGCCCGCCACCCAGCCTTCATTCAGCGATGCATTCTTAAATTGAATACCAATACCAGCACTGCCACTGACGCCATCAGCGCCGATCTGTCGCCGGATGTCGTCACGCAAAATGCGACCCTGCACCGTAGCATCGGCTGGCAGGGTGCATTCTGGGTGGCGAGCGGCGTGCCGGCGCTGGTGCTGTTTTCGATGGGGGCGATTGCGGCGACAGTCGGCAAGCCGGCTTGGCTGGTGTGGATGATTTCCATCAGTTTCGGTTTCATCCAGGCTTTTACCTATGCCGAGATTGCGGGTTTGTTTCCGCACAAGTCCGGCGGCGCTTCGGTTTATGGCGCGATTGCCTGGGTCAGGTACAGCAAGATCATCGCGCCGGTGTCGGTCTGGTGCAACTGGTTTGCCTGGTCGCCGGTGCTGGCCATCGGTTCCGGCCTGTCGGCCGGTTACATGCTGAGCGCGCTGTTCGCGCCCGATGCCGTCATCAACACCTGGCAGATCACGCTGATGGATTTGGGTATGATCGTCTCCGGGCTGGAGTTGCGTATCAATGCGACCTTCATTCTGGGCGCGACCATCCTGCTTACCGTGTTTTCCATCCAGCACGGCGGCATCCTGCGTTCGGCCAAGGCGACCATGATCCTCGGCATTGCGGCCTTGATTCCGTTGATACTGATCAGCCTGGTGCCGTTTGTGACCGGCGATCTGCCGCGCGCCAATTTCTTCCCGATCGCGCCGCTGGCCTACGACGAGGCCGGGCAGGTGATAGACGGCAGCTGGAATATCGAAGGCTGGAAGCTGATGGCGGGCGGTCTTTTCATCGCGGCCTGGTCTACCTACGGTTTCGAGACGGCGGTCTGTTACACGCGCGAGTTCAAGAATCCGCGCACCGATACCTTCAAGGCCATTTTCTATTCCGGCCTGCTCTGCATTGCCGTTTTCACGCTGGTGCCGCTGGCCTTGCAGTCGCATCTGGGGCTCGGCACCATGGTCAGTCCGGCGCTGCTGGATGCGAACGGCACCATGATCAAACCGGCAGTGTATGACGGCATGCTGGCCTCCAGCATTTACAACGGTCTGGGCGTGGCGGGGGCGATGGCCGATATGGTCGGCGGCGGCAAGCTGGTTTCCGCCGTGCTGGTCATCATGCTGGTGCTGGCGCTGCTGTTGTCCATCATGACGTCCTTGTCCGGTTCTTCACGCACGCTCTATCAGGCCTCGGTCGATGGTTGGGTGCCGCGCTATCTCTCGCACGTCAACGAACATGGTGCGCCCACCCGCGCCATGTGGACCGACCTCTGCTTCAACCTGATTCTGCTGATGATGTCGGATTATGTGTTCATTCTGGCGGCATCCAACGTCGGCTACATCATCTTCAATTTCCTCAACCTCAACGCCGGCTGGATTCACCGCATGGACCGCCCCGGCTGGTCGCGTGCCTACCGGGCGCCGACTGTTCTGCTGGCGCTGGGCGCTCTGCTCAGTTTCGTCAATCTTGCCCTCATGGGGCTGGGTGCCGATATCTGGGGCGAGGGGACGCTGAAGGCGGGCTTGATGTTTGCCACGCTGGTTCTGCCGGTATTCATTTTCAGGCATTACATTCAGGACAAGGGCGTGTTTCCCGGCGCAATGCTGGAAGACATGCATCTGGACAGTGCCGGAACCGGCGTGCGCTCGCGTGCCGGGGTGCTGCCTTACCTGGCGCTGGCAGCAGGAGTGCTGGTGGTGGTGTTTACCAGCAGTCTCTGATTCAGCGGCAGCTTCTGATTCAGCACCAGCTTCTGATTCAGCAGCAGCCCGCGCGCTGTTTGCGGCCAGCTTGCCACCCGCGTGCCGGTGGTAGCCGCCAGTCGAGTCGATACCACCTAGGTGGTAAGTCGTAAGGAGAATTGTGAGAGGGCTTGTCGCCTAAGACAATGCCATTACAAAACAACTTCTCTAAACTCGATGAGGAAATATCATGGCACGCGATCCCAAGCACGACATATTGTTTGAACCGATCCAGATCGGCCCCAAGACATTGCGCAACCGATTCTATCAGGTGCCGCACTGTATCGGCGCCGGTTCCGACAAGCCCGG